>URAD01000018.1 GCA_900545745.1 uncultured Collinsella sp. | reverse complement strand
GGTGGGCCGTCAGGGGGTCGAACCCTGGACCTTGGGATTAAGAGTCCCCTGCTCTACCAACTGAGCTAACGACCCGATATCAACACGAAGCAAGAACTGGGGTGGGTAAAGGGACTCGAACCCTCGACCTACGGGACCACAACCCGTCGCTCTAGCCAACTGAGCTACACCCACCGTGTCCTGTGCGCTTCGCGCTCGACTATTATTGCAAGGAACGCCACGCGATGCAAGCCCCAATTTTCAAGAATTTTGAAAAGAGTTTTTCGAGACCATTTCGAGCAAATCCCACCGGTTTCATAGGAGTAAACTTGCGCCACTGCAAATCCTCGAAAGGACCGTCATGAAAGAACTCTCCAACCGCACGGCAAGATTTACCGATTCGGTCATCCGCCGCATGACACGCATCTCCAATAAGTACGGCGCTGTCAATCTCTCGCAGGGCTTCCCCGACTTCGATCCCCCGGCGCAGCTGCTCGATAGCCTCAGCGCCATCGCCAGCGACCCCAAGCCGCTCTATCACCAGTACTCCATCACCTGGGGCTCCCAGGCCATGCGCGAGGCGCTCGCCGCCAAACAGGAGCACTTTATGGGCATGCCGGTGAACCCCAACGAGAATATCGTAGTCACCTGCGGCTCCACCGAGGCCATGATGGCCGCCATGATGACGGTCACGAACCCCGGCGACAAGGTCGTCATCTTCTCGCCGTTCTATGAGAACTACGGCGCTGACACCATTCTCTCGGGAGCCGAGCCCATCTATGTGCCGCTCAACCCGCCCACCTTTGACTTCGACCGCGAGGTCCTCGAGGCGGCCTTCCGCGACAACGACCCAAAGGCCATCGTCCTGTGCAACCCTTCCAACCCCTGCGGCAAGGTCTTTACGCGCGAGGAGCTCACCTTTATCGCCGACCTCTGCAAAAAGTACGACGCCTATTGCATCACCGACGAGGTATACGAGCACATCGTCTACGCACCCCATGAGCACGTCTACATGGCCACGCTGCCTGGCATGTTCGAGCGCACCATCAGCTGCAGCTCGCTGTCCAAGACCTACTCCATCACCGGCTGGCGTCTGGGCTACACTATCGCCCCTGCCGAAATCACCGAGCGCATCAAAAAGGTCCACGACTTCCTCACCGTGGGCGCCGCCGCTCCCCTGCAGGAAGCCGTCGTCACCGCCCTCAACTTCGACGACAGCTATTACGATGAGGTCCTTGACCTCTATGCCGCCAAACGCGACCTGTTCTGCCAGGGACTCGACAGCATCGGTCTTGAGCATAACGTGCCGCAGGGCGCCTACTACGTCATGATGGACATCTCTGAGTTTGGCTATGACAGCGACCTCGAATTCTGCGAGGACCTCGCGTCTAAGGTGGGCGTGGGCGCCGTGCCCGGCTCGAGCTTCTTCCGCGAGCCCGTCAACCACCTGATTCGTTTCCACTTTGCCAAGCGAGACGAGACGCTTAACGCGGCACTGGAGAACCTCAAGTCCCTGCGTGATAAAATCAAACCGCGCGGGTAAGGACGGCCCGGCAACTAAAGTAACTAAAGAAGCCCCGCACCGCCTGCCGCGTTGCGAGGCTTCTTTTTATGGCGCTTTCTTAAATGGTTTAGAGCCCTATACTTTAGTCACGGAGCAACTCGTCCCAGAGAGAGGAATACTATGGCAGAACAGCAGCTTATCGGAGCGCTCGAGGCCGGCGGCACCAAGATGGTCTGCGCCACGGGCTATGCAGACGGTACGGTCCTGGAGCGTGAGCAGATCGCGACCACGACCCCGCAGGAGACCGTTGAGGCCGTCAATGCATGGTTTGCCGACAAGGGCATCGCCGCACTGGGCATCGGCGCCTTTGGCCCCACCGCAGTCAACCCCGCTTCGCCCCAATACGGCAAGATCCTGGAGACGCCCAAAACGGCATGGCGCTACTTTGACCTGCTGGGCACTATCCAAAACGAGCTCAATATCCCCTGCGGCTACGACACCGACGTCAACGTCGCCTGCCTGGGCGAGGTCACCTTTGGTTGCGCCCAGGGCCTCACTGACGTTGTGTATCTGACCATCGGCACCGGCGTGGGCGCCGGCGTGCTCTCGGGCGGTAAGCTCGTGCACGGCATGATGCATCCCGAGGCTGGCCACATCCTGGTCACGCGCGACCCGCGCGACACCATTGGCGAGCACAGCGCCTGCCCCTTCCACGACAACTGCCTCGAGGGCCTCATCGCCGGCCCCGGCGTTAAAAAGCGCTGGGATGGCAAGAGCGCCGGAGACATGGCCGATGACCTGGAGGCCATGGACCTGCTCGCAGGCTATCTGGCACAGGCGCTCATGACCTACACGCTGTGCTACGCACCGCAAAAGATCATCATCGGCGGCGGCGTGGCCGACCACACCCCCATCGTGCCGCTCGCACGCAAAAAGTGCGCCGAGATGCTCAACGGCTATATCGTCACGCTCGAGGTCAACGACATCGATTCCTATATTGTCAACAACAGCCTCGAGGGCAAGCAGGGCATCATGGGCTGCCTGGCCCTGGGCGCACAGGCGCTTCAGTAGCAGACGCACCCACGGGGCGTGGCACGCCCGGCAAATCCGACCTACGGAACGACGCCACCACGCCTCATATAAGCCCTCAAATAAAAAAGGCCGCCTAGGACCAAACAATACGTCCTAGGCGGCCTTTTTGGCGCACATCAGCGACCGTAAGAGATATCGGAGCACAACGCCCGTTGCCGCTCCACAGCAGTCGATCATCACATCGGTGATCATTCCAGCGCGTCCCGGCACAAAGAGCTGAATCGTCTCGTCGATCGAAGGAATCAGCAGCAGGAACACCGCCGTGGGCAGCAGCACGTCAAAGGTGCGCCGGCCCTCAAAATCAAAGGCGTGCGTTGCCAGGATGCCGAGCACCATATACTCGGTAAAATGCGCGCACTTGCGAACAACAAAGTTGGTCACCCATTCATATGGAAGTCCCACGCCGTGCAGGAAACCGCGGATAGCTTCCATGACCGTTAGACTCAGTGAGCCCGACCCCGAGCCGGGAACCAGCGAATTGCCCCAGATCAAGAGCGCCATCAGGCAGGTCACGACCGCCCATTTTCGATTGATCTTAACCATGCAGAAGTTATGCCTCCGCGCGGAGCGGCGCAAAGCTGGCGGTACCGCCCTCGATAACGCTCAGATAGGCACGGCCCGTACGCTTGGCGGTAGAGGACTGCAGGCGCTCGATCTCTTCCTCGAGGATCTGATTGACGCGCTCGTGACGACGATTTTCCATAATGCCGGCGGCAATAGCCTCGGCTCGCTCGATGCTCTCGCGCGAGATACGGGCAGTATCCTCGGGGAACACAGCACTGTGACGGCCGACATAGGCGGGGACAGCAGGCTGAGGGGCAGCGACGGGAGCGGGGGCCGTAACAGGAGCAGGCTCGTCAATCTCATCCAGGATCGCGGTGGCGGCGGCCCACATGTCCTCGTGGCCCGAGTAATCGGCCATGGGGACATCAACCTCGAGCGAGGCATCTGGAAGGTCGCCGGTGTTGATGCGATCTTGGGCATCAATCGATGCGGTGATGGCTGCAGGCTCATCGAGGTCATCGAGATCGATGTCCGCGGCACCGGAGATGATAGGCATGCTGGCGAGGTTTGCATTGTACGGCGCAGCCTCAGCCGCCTGCTGCTGAGCAGGAGCGCCCCACAGCGAGCTTTCGGCGGCACGGCGGGCGGCAACGGCCTCCTCGTCCGCGGCCATGGCTTCATCAACGTACGAATTGTCGGCAGAAGCGTTCGCGTCCGCCGAGGTAGCGCTGTAGGCGTTATTGGCTGCCGCGTTGGCGACGAGTGCCACGAAAGCCGCCGTGCTGCCCGCAGGGGCGGCCTGGGAGCCAGACACGGCGCGTGCCGCGGCGGCGATGTCGTCGCGATTGAAGGAGCCGGTCTGCCCGCCGTTGGTGAGCTCGTCGATGGCGACTTGATAGACGTCGCGCGAGTGCGCAGGGTCGCAGCTCACCGGCGAATCGTCGTCGAGCATACTGTCGATCATGGACCAAGCCTCGGCCTCGTCCATGGCATCTGCGGCTCGAGCGATGGTAGGGACACCGTCATCGGCATGACGGCGCTGGAACGCACCAGTCAGGCCGGAAAGGAATGCCGAGGTAGACTGCTCCGCCTGAGCCTGAGAAGCAGAAGCCGCAGCGTAAGGAGTCGCATCCTGCTGCTGAGCTGGAATCGAGGCGGTCTTGAACTCGCTTTGATGCTGATTGAGATTGGCGGCACCGCCCATGGCATCAGGCTGGAACAGACGCTCTTCACGCTGCGCACGGTACTCGGAGATACCCAGCGAGGCGGCATAGATACCCACGCCCGCCACCGCGCCCACGGCGAAGGGAACCGCACCCGCCACGACCGTCTCGTTCACCGACGAAAACGGCAGCGTCGCGGCATACATAACCACGGGAGCGGCAAGGCCGATCCCGCACGAAAGTCCGGCAAGGACTGCTCGTTGTGTTGCATCAGAAGAAGCCATGAGCTCTCCCCATCTTCCAGCACCCAAATCGCATCATTCAGTTGGCTGCGCGAGAGAAGATGAAGCGGGGCTATGCCCCAAAGCAACGGTATATGGTTCGTTTCATCTGCGTTTTCCGTCGCGAAGCTTAAAAGCTATTATGCGAAACCGCCCCGTCGATTGCAAGCGACGATGTCGGATTGAAACGGGAAACCTGCTGCTTGCCAGTCTTATGGTCAAAAATAAGCGCGGAGCGGCGATATGGAAAAGGGCCGAGGCTCAAAGCCCCGACCCTTTATCGCATTGATGACTATCGCTGCGCGTGGATGACAACCTAGAACGTCTGCTCGTAGTCGCTGTGCTTTTTGGCCGAACGCACCAGGAACTCCTGGTTGGTGTTGGTGCCCTTAAGACCCTTGATAAACGACGCGGCTGCGCGCTCGGTGTTGTTCATGCCGGCAAGAATGCGACGCAGACCAAAGACAAACGGACGCATCTGCTCGTCGACCAACAGGTCTTCGTTGCGCGTACCGGAGGCAACGGGGTCGATAGCCGGGAAGATGCGGCGGTCGGCCAGGTCGCGGTCGAGCTTAAGCTCCATGTTGCCGGTACCCTTGAACTCCTCGAAGATGACCTCGTCCATCTTGGAACCGGTGTCGATGAGGGCAGAGGCCAGGATGGTGAGCGAGCCACCGTTCTCGATATTACGGGCTGCGCCCAGGAAGCGCTTGGGAGGATACAGGGCCGCCGAATCGACGCCGCCCGAAAGGATGCGGCCCGAGGCGGGCGCCGCCAAGTTGTAGGCGCGGGCAAGACGCGTAATGGAGTCGAGCACCACCACGACATCGCCGCCCAGCTCCACGATGCGCTTGGCGCGCTCGATGACGAGCTCTGCCACGCGAGTGTGGTTGTCGGCGGGCATATCGAAGGTCGACGCCACAACCTCACCCTTGATGGAACGCTGCATATCGGTGACCTCTTCGGGGCGCTCGTCGACGAGCAGGCAGATGAGGTGCACCTCGGGGTTGTTAATCGAGATAGACTGGCAGATCTTCTTGAGGATCGTGGTCTTGCCGGCCTTGGGCGGGGACACGATCAGGCCACGCTGACCCTTGCCGATCGGCGACACGATGTCGATGGCGCGACCGGTAATGGAGTCTTTGCCGTGCTCCATGCGCAGCGGCTCGTTGGGATAGACCGGGGTGAGGTCGCCGAACTTGGGACGGTTGCGAATCTGCTCGGGGTCCAGACCGTTGACGGTCGTGATTTTGGCGAGGCCGGCGCGCTTGTCGCCGCCGCGCGAAGGACGCAGCGAGCCCTCGATGACGTCGCCCGTGCGCAGGCGCGCGGAGCGGATGAGGTAGGCGGGCACGAAGGCGTCGTCGTTGGACTTCATGTAGCCATGGGCGTGGATGATGCCGGAGCTGTCCGGGCGAATCTGCAGAATGCCCTTGATGTCGCGGAAGCCCTCGGCCTTCGCGGCGGTGGTGTAGATCTCTTCGACGAGTTCGGCCTTCTTCTTGCCGGTCGTCTCAATCTCGAACTCCTTGGCCTTCTCGCGCAGCTCGGCGACCTTCATGGCCGCGAGCTCCTCGCGCGAAAGCGTGGGCTCAGTCGGAGCGGCATTGCGCTCCTTATTGCGCTGTTTGCGGTCGCGCTGACGGTTGCGACGGTCGTTGTTGCGCTCGTTGCGTTCCTCGTTGCGCTTGTGCTGGCGACGGTTGGAACGAGTGCCGTCTTCGGCCTCGGCGGGCGCGGCAGCATCGGTTGCGGCGGCGTCGGCATTGACCGCAGCGGCTTCATTGGCCTCGGCGCCAAAATCGACCTGCGCTTCGACATCAGCCTGATGCTCGGACGCCTTGGCCTTAGCGGACTTCTTACGACCGCGCTTGGGCTTCTCGGACGCAGGCTGTTCGACGTCTTGGGGCTCGGCGGCATCAGTCGATGCATCGGCGGTCGTCTCGTCGGAATCCTCGGACGCACCCTTCTTGGCAGCCTTAGCCTTGGACGTGCGCTTAACAGCAGTGCGACGGCCGCGACCGGGGCGGACGTCGGCGGGCTCGGCATCGGCGGGAGCGGCCTCGGAAGTCGCAGCATCCTGAACGGGTGCATCGGCAGCGGTTGCAGACTCGGCGGTCGCCGCAGCATCCCGAGCAGCTGCGGCTGCGGCTGCGGCCTTCTCTGCCTCGACGAAGGCCTTGGGCTTGCGACCGCGACGGTGCGGGCGCAAAGCCGGATCGACAACGGGAACTTCGCTGGCCTCGACAGGCGCAGCGGGCTCAGTTGGCGATGCGCCCTCCCCTGCCGCGGAACGGACCGAAGCCTCAGTGAGCTCGGGGGTTACCTGTTCAGCAACCTGCTCGGCCTTAGCAGCCGTGCGACGGCGTGTGCGCGGTGCCGGCTTCTCGGTCGGTTGGTCGGCGGCAGGGGTCTCGGGCACAGACGGGGCTGCAAACTCGGTCAGAGCCGCGGCCTCGCGCTCAGCAGCACGACGGCGGGCGCGCACCACCTGAGCCTCGCTAATCTGCGCCAACGCACGTGCCTGCGCGACCTCATCGGAAATCGGCGCCGAGGAGTCAGCTGCAACGGTGCGCTTGGCGCGCGTCGTGCGCGTGGTACGGCGCTTGGGCTTGGTGACCTCCTCGCCGTCAGCAGCAGGCTTGGTCGTGCGGCGCGTACGCTTGGGCTTTGCCGGAGCAGCCTCCTCACCAGTTGCAGGCACGGCCTTCTCAGCCGCTGCAGGCGTAGGCGTCGAAGCAGCCTTAGGCGTCTCAGGAGCCGAGGCTTGCGCGGGCGCCGCGACCTGGTCCGACGCAACCGGTGCAGCGGGAGCGGTCTGCGTCGTCGTTATTTCGTTTTCTTGCTGTTGATCAGACACAGTGTTTGCTCAACTTTCTTTTCAAGCCCTGTGATCACATGCTCCCTGCATAAACCTTCAGGGCGGCTAAACAGTCTAGCTCCGTCAAATACCGACGGACATCATTGATCTGTATCGAGACATTTGCGTCATATACGCAGCGTTAGTGTAACACAACCGCCGCCACCTGCAACTTAGTCATTGGGGACGTTCTTAAACGACTATTCAAAAGGGACACTCTTTGGTTTACCGCCCACAAATCTGACTGCCTCCGCCAAAACTATGGCGGTTTACTACGATGAATCGCTCAACCGCGACCACTCCGAAACTTGTTGAACTAAAACCGCAGGTAGATGCCTTGCACTTTTTAGCTAAAAGCCGGCGTGGTTGGAATATCTCAATTCATCGTAGTAAACCGGCATAGTTTCGTATTTCCAGCAGTTCCAAATTCGTCAATACGTCGGCGTTTGCAAAAAAGCCCGACCTCCGTGTGAGATCGGGCTTTCAAGGCTTAGTTAAACCAAGTCTGTACGGTCAAATGACCCGCAGATTACATCTGCTCGGGCGCGGAAACGCCAACGAGGGTGAGCACCAGGGCGAGCGTCACGCGAACGGCGTCGCAAGCGGCCAGACGGGCGCGCGAAAGCTCGGGGTCGACGGGACGGCCCTCGCTCGGCAGAACCTGGCAGGCAGCGTAGAAGCTGTGGAAGTCGCCGGCGAGTTCCTCAGCAAAGTGCGTCAGACGGAACGGGGCGCGGTCGCGAGCGCAGCTGGCAATCAGGTCGGTGAGCTCGTTGAGCTTACGCGAAAGGGCGAGCTCGGTCGGGTCGGTCAGCAGCGAGTAATCGACGTTCTCACCGATGGCCTTGGCGGCAACGGCCTTCATGCCCATCTCGTCAGCCTGCTCGGGCGTAACGTCGGCGGCACGGCGCAGGATGGAGCACACGCGGGCGTGAGCGTACTGCACGTAATAGACCGGGTTGGAGTTGTCGCGCTTCTTGACGGCCTCGATATCGAAGTCGACCATCTGGTTGGAGCTTTTGGAGATGAGCGTGTAGCGAGCGGCGTCGGAACCGACCTCGTCGACGAGCTCCTGCAGGGTCACCATGGTGCCCTTACGCTTGGACATACGGACGGGCTTGCCGTTGCGCAGCAGGTTGACGAGCTGGCCCAGCAGAACCTCAAACTTGCCGGGATAGCCAAGAGCGTCGCAGACGCAGCGGACGCGCTCGATGTAGCCGTGGTGGTCGGCACCCCAGATGTCGATGACGTGGTCGACGCGCTGGAACTTATCCCAGTGATAGGCAACGTCGGAGGCGAAGTAGGTGTACTCGCCGTCGGACTTGATCAGGACGCGGTCCTTGTCATCGCCCAGGTCGGTGGAGCGGAACCACAGGGCGCCGTCCTTGGTGTAGAGGTAGCCCATCTTGTCGAGCTTCTCAAAAGCGCGGTCGACGGCAGAGGTGCCGGCGGTCTCGCCCTCGGTGTCCTTCACGTACAGCGAACGCTCGGAGTACCAACGATCGAAGTCGCAATTGACGGCGTGGCAGAGGTCGCGCATGTTGTCGACCATCTTCACATAGCCGCGCTCGCGGAAGCTCTCCATGCGCTCCTGAGGATCGGCCTCGACCCACTTATCGCCGTCGGTGCGCCAGAACTCGGCGGCCTCGTCGATAATGTAGTCGCCGCCATAGGAGTCCTTGCCCAGGGTCTCGGCAAAGTTATCCTGGTACGGATGGGTCTCGGGATGCTCGTCGTTCTCGTCGGCAACGAAGGCGTCGCGGTCGGCGATCAGCAGCTTGTGAGCCTCGTCGATATCCACGCCCTGCTTGGCGATGATGTCGGCAAGCTGCATATAGCGCGTGCTGATGGAGTTGCCGAAGGTGTTCATCTGAGAGCCGTGGTCGTTGATGTAGAACTCACGCTGGATGTCGTAACCGGCGTGATCCATAACGCGGCAGAGCGAGTCGCCCAGCGCGGCCCAGCGGCCGTGGCCAATGTGCATGGGGCCGACGGGGTTGGCGGAAACGAACTCGACCTGGGTCTTCAGGCCACCACCGACGTTGGACTTAGCGAAGTCCATGCCCTTCTCGCGAGCCTCGCCAAAGATGGCATTCTTGACGGCAACGGAAAGGTAGAAGTTGATGAAGCCGGGGCCTGCGATCTCGACCTTCTCGATCGCGGGGTCCTCGGGCATATGGGCAACGATGGCCTCGGCGATCTTGCGCGGGGCGCAGTGGGCCAGCTTGGCGGACTTCAGGGCCATGGTAGAGGTCCACTCGCCATGAGAAGTGTCAGCCGGTCGCTCGATAGCGCAATCGTCAAGTTCAAATGCGGAAAGGTCGCCGGCCTCCTGGGCCGCAGCAAGCGCAGCGCGTACCAGCTCTTCAATCTTCTCGGGCATAGATCCTCCTTGTGTTAAAGCCCCCGAGCTCTTGATCACTCGTAGGGCAAAAGCCAGAGTTTGTAGCACTCTATCACAAGCGACGGGCACTGTCGCAGGGTAAAGCCAATCGATATTGCATATGCACAAAATTGACTACAGCTTGTATGGAGTCACTCAAAGATGCCGGTCTGCCTGCAGATTATGCAAGCGTTGAAAATGCATAAAGGTGTGAATGAGCTGCGTCTGTTATCGAATACTCTTACCTATCGGAGTTGTGTGCTTTTCCTGCATAAAGTAAGGGTTTGCGCACGTCAGCGTGTTATTCTAGACATACGTAAATTCGTATAAGTTGGAGGTAGCATGTTCTCAATCGGTCAACACGTCATTCATCCGGGCCAGGGAGTCTGCACCGTCGTCGGTTTTAGGGACGACACACCGCAGCCCATGCTGCTGCTCGAGACCAAGCAGGGACATGCACAGACGATTCTCATGTACCCCGTGGCGCAGGCCGACCGTCTGCATGCCGCCATCTCCCAGCAAGATGCAGAGCACCTGCTGAGCCACTACGACGAGCTCGAGTGCGACACCTTTACCGAGCGCAACAGCTCGCTGGAGGAGACGCACTTTAAACAGCAGCTCAAGCTGGGTGCGCCCGAGACGGTCCGCGTGGCAAAAACCATGATGCACCGTATTCGCCAGGCCGAGGAAGCAGACAAAAAGCCCAGCTCTTACTACATGCGCGTACTCAAGGAAGCCAAGCGCCGCTCCATCGAGGAGTTCGCCGTGGCCTTGGGCGTCACCGAGGAGGACGCCGAAGCCCGCCTAGCCCAAGCCGCCCTCAACTAACCTGCCAAAAAGGGACAGGTTTATTTTGGTAGGTTTTATCTGGCCAAACGTTAACGAACAATTAGTAAATGGCCGGGTGCTCCGTTTTGTTTTTGAGCGCCCGGCTATTTTTCCATCGCCGCAGAAATACATGAAGTCCATTTGCGATAACATCACTCGAGGGCCATCAAAATCGATGCAACCAACGCTCACATCAACAACAAGCGCGCCCGTCTTGCTCAATTACCATTTAAAAGCATCAATTTGAAAACGCAATAACATTTCGGCAGGTAGCAGCTATAGTCGGTGAACTGAATCTCGACAACCGTGGTCTCCGAATGCAGTATCTTCAGCTCATTCAAGCTAAAGGAGGGACCATGCCGAGAAAGCCTCGTTCAAAGTCACCAACCGGTTATTTCCACGTCACGTTGCGTGGAAACGGAGGGCAATTGCTGTTTGACGATGCCGAGGACCGAATCGCCTTGCTTCAGATCCTTGATGCGATCCTCCCCAAACACAATATTGAGCTTATCGCTTGGTGCCTTATGGGAAACCATATTCATCTGCTCATCGACGATCCGGACGACCGCAAGAGCGACGCGATGCATGCGATAGCCGTATCGTATGCGGGCAGGTACAATGCGCGGACGGGTCATATCGGCCACGTGTTTCAGGAGCGATTTTGGGATTCGCCCATCAAGTCGGAAGAATATTTACTCGAGGCAATTCGATACATTCATCTGAATCCCCAAAAGGCAGGACTGGCGGCATACCACGAATATCCATGGAGCAGCCATCGCGAGTACCTAATGAGTGCCAGGTCACGGCCGCATGTCACCGGCAGCGTTGTCGATATTTTATTTCCAACACCTCGCTCGTACCTTCAGCTCATGGAAAGTGCGCCGTCGCTTCCCTATCGCCCCAGCGCAACAGCTAAGGTGCGCGAGGAAGATCTATGCGAATTTGGCACAGCAATCGTGCAGAGTGTCGCAGGATGTGCTCCGACGGAGCTCAAATCCATTTCTAAGGCGCTACGCAATGAGGCGATTCTCGCGCTTCGAAAAGAAGGATTAACGATTAAGCAGGTTCAGCTGCTGACCGGACTGGGAACATGGATTATCAAGAACGCGGCCTAGCCGTCGGTCGGCAATGGCGGCCGTCAGCCCGCGACATCCGCAGATACGACAAACGCCTCCGCAGCTTAAAGCTAAAACGGAGGCGTTTTCCCAGATAAAACCCGCCAAAATAAACCTGTCCCTTTTTGGCAGGTTAGGCCTGGAAGGTATCGCGATCGGGCGCGAAGGATTGCATGGCCGCGATGGTACGGTCGAAGAGCTCGGGGAGCTCCCAGCCCAGCATCTCGGCGCCCTGCGAAATCACGTCACGCGAACAGCCGGCGGCAAAGCGCTTGTCCTTGAACTTCTTCTTGAGCGACTTGGTCGTAAAGTCCATAACGCTTTTGCTCGGGCGCATGATGACGGCAGCACCGATCAGGCCGGTGAGCTCGTCGCAGGCAAACAGGATCTTCTCCATCTGCAGCTCGGGCTTGGGCAGCGAGGTGTTGAAGTCGGACGTGTGCGTCTGGATGGCGCGAATGAGCTCGGGCGATGCGCCCTCGCCCTCAAGAATCTCGGCAGCATAGATGGTGTGGTTCATGGGGTCGTCCTCATGCTCCTCCCAATCCAGGTCGTGCAGCAGGCCGACGATGCCCCAAAACTCCTCGTTCTCGGGGTCGAACTCGCGCGCAAAGTAGCGCATGGTGCCCTCGACCGTCTCGCCGTGGGTGATATGGAACGGGTCTTTGTTGTGCTCGTTAAGCAGTTCAAACGCGCGGTCGCGGGTGATTCCGGCGGAAAGCGTCTGGGACATGGCAATACCTCCAGGTGAGTCGGTGCTAGGACACGGCGTCACTATCGTATATCGCCACGGCTCAAGCCGAAAGACAGAAAAGGTATGCGGAGAAAAAAGCCGGGCGAACGTGTCACCCGGCAAAACCGCAGATAAAACCTGCCAAAATAAACCTGTCCCTTTTTGGTAGGTTTAGGGGCGGACCTGGCCGGTGCCGCGGAGCTTGTATTTGTAGGTGGTGAGGGCCTCGGCGGCAAAGGGGCCACGGGCGTGGAGTTTTTGGGTCGAGATGCCGATCTCGGCGCCCAGGCCAAACTCGCCGCCGTCAGTGAAGCGAGTGCTGGCGTTGGAGTACACGGCCGAGGCATCGACCGCATCAAGGAAGCGCTCGCAAGCATCCGTGTCCTCGGCAACGACGGCCTCGGAGTGCATGGTGCCGTAGCGGTTGATGTGCTCGATGGCCTCGTCCTCGCTAGCCACGACCTTCACACTCATCTCGAGCGCCAGGTACTCGCGACCCCAGTCCTCCTCAGTCGCGGCGACGTAGTCATCGCCCTCTACAAAGCCGGCGTCGGCGCACGCGGCGCACGTGGCCTCGTCGCCGTGAATGAGCACGCCGTGGTCGTGCAGCACGGCAACGACCGCAGGCAAAAACGCATCGGCCACAGCACGGTCGACCAGCAGCGACTCGGCGGCATTGCACACGCCTACGCGCTGGGTCTTGGCATTGACGATAATGTTGAGCGCCTTATCAAAGTCGGCGGATTCATGCACGTAGATGTGGCAGTTGCCCGTGCCCGTCTCGATCACCGGAACGAGCGACTCGCGCACGCAGCGCTGAATCAGGCCTGCACCGCCGCGCGGAATGAGCACGTCGACGATACCGCGGAGCTTCATGAGCTCGCCGGTGGCTTCGCGATCGGTGGACTCAATCATCGAGACGGCCTCGCGCGGGAAGCCCTTGGCCTCGAGCGCATCGGCCAGCAGCTCGGCGATCATGGCACACGAGTGATAGGCCAGCGAGCCGCCGCGCAGAATGCAGGCGTTGCCGGTACGGATGCAGATGCCTGCGGCGTCGGCCGTCACGTTGGGGCGCGCCTCGTAGACCATAGCGACCAGGCCCAGCGGCACACTCACACGGGTCAGGTCCACGCCGCTTGCAAGCACGCGGTGGTCGAGCACGCGGCCCACGGGATCGGGCAGCTCGGCAAGCTTTTCCAGGCCGGCGGCCATGCCCTCGACGCGCTCGGGCGTCAGCAGCAGGCGATCGAGCAGTCCGGCCGAGGTACCCGCATCGCGCGCGGCGGACATATCGAGCTCGTTAGCGGCGACGATGGAGTCGACACCGTTGCGCAGTGCTGCGGCCATGGCGCGCACGGCCTCCTGGCGCTGTTCATCGCTCGCCGTGGCAAGCGAGGCCGACGCTGCCTTGGCGGCAACGGCAAGATCGTGGACATACGTGGCTATATCGACCGACATGGGCGGCCCTTTCTCCTAGAAGTTTGCAACCATGGTAGCCGATTTGCGCATGGCCTCGCCCGCGGCTGTAGAATTGGTCAACCCGAAACACCGCAACGAACGGAAGACTCACATGGCCCTCATCACTTCGTACCACGTCCCCGGCCTTTACGTCGAGGACCACAGCATCGACGTCCCCCTTGACTGGCGCGGCCTGGAGCCGATGCTCCTGGCCGTCGGCAGTACCATGCGCCGCGGCGCCATGCCGGCACCCATCGCCGGCGCGCCCGAGAGCATCAAGCTCTTCTACCGCGTGGTTAGCGCGCCCGACCGCATCAACGACGATCTGCCGCTGCTCCTGTTTTTGCAGGGCGGCCCCGGCGGCGAGAGCCCACGTCCGCTGTCGCCCACAAGCGACGGCTGGATCGAGGAGGCCGTCAAGCACTTCCGCGTGGTCCTTCCCGACCAGCGCGGCACCGGACGCAGTAGCTGCGTGGACGGACGCACGATCAAGGCACTGGGTGATCGCGCAACGGCCGCCGGCGCCGATACAGCACGCGCGCAGGCGGACTTCCTCAAGCGCCACCTCGCCAGCTCCATCGTGCGCGATTTTGAGTACCTGCGCCTAGTGGGCTTTGGCGGCAAGCCGTGGGTCACGCTCGGCCAAAGCTACGGCGGTTTTTTGACGCTGAGCTACCTGTCGCTCTTCCCCGAGGGCGTGGCGGCGAGCTTTACCTGCGGCGGCATCCCCCACGTACCGGCGAGCGCAAGCGAGGTCTACGCGCACACCTTCCCGCGCATGGCCGCCAAGACGCAGCAGTATTATGACCGCTATCCCGCTGACGTCGAGCGCGTGGCAGCCCTGGCCGATGCGCTCGAGGCTCAGAAGCCCGTGCTGCCCGACGGCTCGCCGATGACGGTCGAGCGCCTACAGCTCATGGGCAGCGACTTTGGCATGAAGCCGAGCTTTGAGCGCATGCATTGGACTATCGATCACGCTTTTGTTACTGGCGACGGTACGCTGAGCTGCGGCTCCTCGGTATCCGACAGCTTTTTGATGCGCGCCTTCGAGCGCACCAACACACGCACGAACCCGCTGTACTGGACACTGCAGGAGTTTATCTACGCCGACGGCGACACCATGCCCATTCGCTGGGCCGCAGCAGAGGAGAAGGCCCGTCGTGCCGAGTTCGACACACTCGCGCGCCCGCTCATGTTTACCGGCGAGGCCATGTTCCCGTGGATGTTCGAGCAGATGCCCGAGCTCAAGCCCTTCAAGCCCGCCATGGACCTGCTGATGGAAGACACCAGCTGGGACAAGATCTACGACCCGCAGCGACTGGCGTGCAACGAGGTGCCCCTGCAGGCCGCGGTGTATTTCGACGACATGTACGTGGATTCGGGCCTGCAGCTTGATACGCTCAGCCGCGTGGGCAACTCGCATGCCTGGGTGACCAACGAGTTCGAGCACGACGGCCTGCACGGCAGCGTGGTATTCAAGCACCTCTTCGACGAAGCCCTCAACCGCGGAGACCTGCGCCAGATCTTCTAGCAAAGGAGTGTCCCAAAGTGCCGGCACATAAGGAACGTCCCCAAGTGCCGGCACGAGAAAGACAGCGCTGCGGGAAACGATCCGCAGCGCTGTCTTTCTTTATGCAAATACGATCAAGTTATCCCTGTGTATCGCCGGCTTCTCGGCCAGGTCTGCCAGCAGGCGGTTGCTGGCGATCTGGTCCTGGCGGCGGCCGGCGGCAAGTTCCAGCACGTCCGAATCGGCCTCGGCGATACCGCGGGCGACGACCATACCGCTCGGATCGCACACATCGAGCACATCGCCCTCGGCAAACTGGCCATCGACCTCGCGAATACCCACCGCAAGCAAGGAAGAGCCACGGCTAACCAGCGCCTTCGCAGCACCATCATCAACCGTCACCGACCCATGTGCCTTGTCGCCCAGCGCGATCCACAGCTTGCGGGGCGCGATGTCCAGACGCTCCGCCGGCGGATCGAACAGCGTGCCCACGCTCTCGCCGCGGGCGAGGCGCACGAGCGCATCGGGCTCCTCGCCCGAGCAAATCACGCTCTGAATGCCCGCCGTCATCAGGATGCGACTCGCGCGGATCTTGGTAATCATGCCGCCCGTGCCCACCAATGTGGAAGAATCGCCCGCCGAGGCAATAATCTTGGCATCGATCTTATGCACGACAGGAACAAACTCGGCCGTGGGGTCCTCATGCGGATTGGCAGTATAGAGACCATCGATGTCCGAGAGCGTCACGCACAGATCGGCAGATACCAGGCAGCTCACGAGCGCCGCCAGTGTGTCGTTGTCGCCAAACTTGATCTCGTCGACGGTAACGGTGTCGTTCTCGTTGACGACCGGCACCACGCCCAGCTCCACCAGACGCAGCAGGGCGTCGCGCGCGTGCAGGTAGGACGTGCGACGCGCCGTGTCGTGACGCGTGAGCAGCACGAGCGAGGTGAGCAGGTCGCGCGCATGGAACTCCTCGTCGTAGGCCGACGAGATGATGCACTGACCAGCCGAGGCGCAGGCCTGCAGGCTCGGAAGGTCGCCGACCGGCTTGCGGTCGAAGCCCAACACGGGATAGCCACAGGCAATAGCGCCCGAGCTCACCACGACCAGACGCCAGCCGAGCTTGCGCAGCGCTGCGGCTTGATCGGCAAGTCCGCCGATAAAGGCGCGGTTGACCTTGCCATCGGCGCCCACCACCGTGGACGAACCGATCTTTACCACCATCGTTTTATAAGAAGTCGTCATACGTCAAACCAATCAACTGTTCAGCGAACGGCCGAGCTGGCGGCCAAGGGAGCGTGACTCGCCCCTACCGCCCAAGGAATCATTTTGCCCAGGGGAAAGCCGAGGCCGCGGCCATATTCTTGCGCACGAGCTCGTCGCGCACCTGGGCCAGGCCCTGTTCCATACCCACCACGTAGGTCTGCGGATACAGGAAGCGCTTGAAAGCCGCATCCAGATGATCGAGCGCCCAAACACAGCGCTCGCGCGCGTCCTGGATGCTCTCACGCGGAGCCACCGCACTGCCGTCGCGCACGATCGGCACCAACAGCTCACGATACTCAAGTTCGGACACGTCGGTCACCAGGGCGGCATCATTCACGGCCACGAGGGTATTGCCGCGCGCGGCGCCCTCCCCCGCCAGATGGTCCTCGTCGTAGATCATGTCGCAGACCGGGCCGCCAAAGCCGTCGTAATAACGGCGCACGCGCTGTACGCCCGGGATCGTGCGCTTATAGGGCTGCTCGGAGAGCTTGACCACCGGCGTCCACGGGTCGGCCTCGCTCGCACGGCGGGCGGAAAGCTTGTACACGCCGCCCAACGCCGGCTGGTCGTAGCAGGTCGCGAGCTTGGTACCCACGCCAAAGCTATCGATGGGCGCGCCCTGGTCGAGCAGCGACTGAATCGTGTACTCGTCCAGGTCGTTGGACACCGAGATACCCACATAGGGCAGGCCCTCGGCATCAAAACGGCCGCGAACATACTTGGAGAGCTTGGCAAGGTCGCCGGAGTCGATGCGAATAGCCGACAGGCGCTCGCCCACCGCCTCCATCTCCTTGGCAACCGTAATGGCATGCTCGCAGCCCTCGCGCACGTCATAGGTGTCGATGAGCAGCGTGCAGTTCTTGGGGCTCGACTTGGCAAAGGCGCGGAAGGCCTCGAGCTCGGAATCGAAGCTCATCACCCAGCTGTGCGCATGCGTGCCAAAGACGGGAATACCGTAGCGGCGGCCGGCGAGCACATTGGACGTAGAGGAGCAGCCGGCAACGTAGCTCGCGCGCGCAACAGCTAGGCCGCCATCGGGGCCCTGGGCACGGCGCAGGCCAAACTCCGCCACGGGGCGACCGTCAGCGGCGAGCACCACGCGCGCCGTCTTGGTGGCGACAAGCGTCTGGAACCCGACGATGTTGAGCAGCGCCGTCTCGAGCAGCTGGCACTCCAGCGCGGGGCCGGTGACGCGCACCATGGGCTCGCGCGGAAAGACGAGCTCGCCCTCGGGCACGGCGTCGATGTTTACATGCGCACGAAAATCGCGCAGATAGTCGAGGAATGCGGACTTAAACATCGCGCCGCCGGCCGGGGCCTCAAGCGATGCGAGGTAGTCGATATCCTCGGGCGTAAAGCGCAGGTTCTCGACCAGCTCGGGCAGCTCGGCGGTGCCGCACATGACGGCATAGGCGCTGCCAAAGGGATGGTCGCGGTAAAACGCGGTAAAACAACCCTGCTCATTGGCCTTGCCGCTCTCCCACAGGCCCTGGGCCATAGTGAGCTCGTACAGATCGGTGAGCATTGCAATGTCGGTGGGATGCGAGATGTCGGTCAAAGCCATGGGGCGACCTTTCGGATGTGTGGTACAGAATTTGAGGGTTAGACGAGAGCAGAGGATGCGGACATAACGCCCGATGCAAATAGGTTAGAGCAGGCCCATGCTGGTCAGGATCGTGTAGCCCATAAAGATGACAAACGCGATGAGGGCAAGGACAATGATGATTTTTTGAGCCGGCGCCATGCCAGGGATCTCGTTCTCGCCCGTAGGTTCCTTGGAGGTAACCATGCGCTGGGCAAAGGTCATCTCGTCACGGCTCGGCTTGGGCTCGACGGACTTGGGACGAGCGGCCTTTTTAGGCTGAGGTTTGGGCGCGGCGGGTACAGGCTTCGCAGCAGCGGGCTTGGGTGCGGGTGCGGGCTTGCGCTCGGATGCGGCGTTCGAGGCGACCTCCTCGGCCTTCGCACGCTCGGCGCGCAGGGCAGCCAGCTCCTCACGCTCGCGACGGGCCTCTTCCCGAGCCTCGCGGCGGGCCTTCTCAGCGCGGAGCTCTTCCAACTCGGCGCGCTCCTCGTCGGACAATGGTTGGGACTCAAGCTCGGCCATGGTATAGCCCTTTCTTTTAAAAAAAGCCGCCGACACAATGTCAGCGGCTTATCAAATCCAAGGGTGGAGACGAAGGGAGTCGAACCCTCGGCCTCTGCCATGCGACGGCAGCGCTCTCCCAACTGAGCTACGTCCCCAGGACAAGTCGATATTTTACCTACGGCTCGCCAACTGTCAACGCCCAATAACCAGTCTTTTTGGGGCGCGGCTATTTTGGCAACTTTTCGAACAGGCGATCCTCTCGATGATTTTTTATCCCCGTCCCAGAAAAATCATCGACGAACGCACTACTTTGCGCTGGTAAGAACACCGGTGGTGTCGAAGGCCGGGGTGAAGCTCTCGTCTACCGCGCCGCCCTCTTGCCAGAACATCGTCGTAAAACCCAGGTCGTCGGCATGGTCGAGCACCTGCTCGTACTCCTCGCGCGTCACGGCACGCGCCAGGTCGCCGCCCTGCTCGCGCATAAGTGCATTGGGCGTGTACTGGTTCATGACCGAGATCGGCACATCGCCCACCGTCTGCCACACCAGGTCCAGCACGCGACACGAATCGTCTGCATGTCCCGGCAGTACCAGATGGCGCACAATCATGCCGCGCTTCATGAGCCCGCCCTCATCCACCATCTCTCCCCCGCGGCGCTCGATCTCGCGCGCCATCTGAGCCAGGCCTGACACGGCCACACGTGGGTAGTCCTTTATATGAGAGAGCGACTGCGCAAGCCCGGCATTGGCATATTTAAAGTCGGTAAGCCACACATCGACCAGGTCGCCCAGCGCCGCCACGGCACTCGCGCGCTCGTAACCACTCGTGTTGTAGACGATCGGGATAACCAGTCCGCGCGCCCGTGCCGCGGCAATCACGGCAGGCAACAGGTGCGCATAGTGCGTCGCCGTCACCAAATTGATGTTGTTGGCACCCTGGTCCTGCAGTTCCAGCATAATCTCGACCAGGCGCTCAGGCGAAATCTCAAGGCCAAAATTGCCGGTCGAGATCTCGTGGTTCTGGCAGTAGATACATTTAAGCGAGCAACCGCTAAAGAAGATCGCGCCCGAACCGGCCTCGCCCGAGATAGGCGGCTCCTCCCACATATGAAGCGCGGCGCGGGCCACCTTGAGCGTGTCGTTAGCACCGCAGACGCCGTGCGCGCCCTCATCGCGCGCCGCACCGCAACGGCGCGGACACAAATGGCAGGCGGGCGAAAAAAGTTCGGTCAACGACGTCGGCATAAAAACATGCTCCAAAACAACGATTCAGCAGCTCAAACGTAAAGGGCCAGACCGGGTAGACGGCTCCGTCCCTAAGGCGCCGTAATCGTCCGACACGATTTTTGTAATGTCAAGACTGGAATCGATAAAGTGCCGCTTTATGATGTAGTTATTCCGCCCCCCGCGGAGCAACTGGGTGAACCGTCGCGTTTATTTAGGGAGCCCACACAGTCGTGCCTAGTACAGGTATCCTTCGTTGTTAAGGACGCTGGAACAGTCGATGAGGGCACCCACCTGTTTTAGGTGGGTTCATTTTCGTAACGTGGGGGGTGGTTTTCTTTTGCCGAAAATCACCATACAGTCCATATGGATCCCCGCCGGCATCCCGACAAGCCATCGACAACATTCCAATATCTGGTATGCGCGTGATAATCGCACGGTGCAAACCTCCGCACCCCCCTCGGTCGAGTATCATGGGACAGCTATGCCATTTCCGCGTAGCAACCTTTGACCTTTTCCTTCGACGCTTGGCGGTTTTTAGATTCATGGCTTCATCCCCGAGCTACATACCGTACCTATGCGTGGCAGCGGCGGCCTTTATCACGACCTTCCTCGCGGTGCCCCTGGTCAAGCGCTTGGCAATTAAGCTCGATGCCGTCGACTACCCTTCCAAGCGCCGCATCAACCTCAAGCCCATCCCGCGTTTGGGCGGAACGGCGGTGTTTTTGGGCCTGGTCGTTGCCTGCATTGTGCAAATCCTAGGCACCTGGTACCTAGGCTGGCCACCCGTCCTGGTGCCGCACCCGCGCCTTCACATTAGCTATCCCATGCTGGCGCTCTCCTTTACCGTCATCTTTGCGACCGGCGCTATCGACGACGTCTTCCAGCTCACGCCCAAGCAAAAGCTGGCCGGACAGGTCCTCGCCGCGCTCATCGCCTGTATCGGCGGCCTAAAAATCGGCGTCATCGTCAACCCGTTTGCTCCCGGCGAGATTATGCTCGGATGGCTCGCCTACCCCATTACCGTGATCTATCTGGTGGCATTCACCAACATCATTAACCTCATCGACGGCCTCGACGGCTTGGCCACGGGCATCTGCGGCATCGCGTCGTTCACCATGTTTTCGATGGCTGTGCTCTCGGGCCGCATCGACGCCGCCGCGCTCTCTATTGCGCTCTTTGGCGCCTGTCTGGCCTTTTTGCACTACAACTTCAACCCCGCAAGCATCTTCTTGGGCGACTCGGGGTCGCTGCTTTTGGGCTTTGCGCTGGGCTCCATCTCGCTGCTCAACGTGAGCCGCACCGCCGCACTCACCTCGCTTATCATCCCGCTCATCGTTGCCGGCGTGCCCATCATCGACACGTTTAGCGCCATTGTGCGCCGCAAGCGCGCCCACATTAGCATCGGGCAGGCCGACAAGGGCCACATCCACCACCGCTTGATCCAAGAAGGCTACAACCAAAAACAGGCCGTGCTGCTCATCTATGCCTGGTGCATCATGCTTTCGGCCGGCGCCGCCGCCATCAATCAGGTCGAGGTGCCCATGCGCGTGCTCATTTTTACCGTGCTCGCCATTGGCTCGGCGGCCTTCGCCAAGCATCTACATCTGTTTGAGCCCGTGCTGCGCCACCATTACAACAAGCGCACGCACGAAGATGAGCTGGTCACCCCCGACGACCCCGCTTTTAAGCAGGAGGAGCAGGCAGCCGAGGAGCGCAAAGAAGAGCGCCACCACAAGCTCTAGGGCAAGCTGCCGAGGATGTGCCAAGGCACCGTTGGCCAAGCGCGGCCGCGCCGCGCCCATCGCACAAGCCACCCCTCTCCCGCCCCTCGCCTACTTACGCCCCATCCCTTTCAATAAACGCGCTATCATCTTGACCAATTCGCATACGTTAGGAGCAATCATGCCAAACGAGAACAGCTACGAAGTCGCGCTGCAGAAGAGCAATGCCATTCGCGAGGGCCTGGCCAAGACGCCCGAGAAGTTCACCATGCTCACCGGTGACCGCCCGACCGGCCGCCTGCACCTGGGCCACTACTTTGGCACCCTTAAGGGCCGCGTCGAGCTGCAGAACATGGGCGCCAAGACCAACGTGCTCATTGCCGACTACCAGGTCATCACCGACCGCGACACCACCGAGCACATCCAGGACAACGTGTACAACATGGTCATGGACTACCTTGCCTGCGGCATCGACCCCGACAAGACCATGATCTACGCACACTCTGCCGTGCCCGCTGCCAACCAGCTCATGCTGCCGTTCCTGTCGCTGGTGTCCGAGGCAGAGCTGGCGCGCAACCCCACCGTCAAGGCCGAGATGGAGGCCTCGGGCCACGAGCTTACCGGCCTTCTGCTCACCTATCCGGTGCACCAGGCCTGCGACATCCTGTTCTGCAAGGGCAACGTGGTGCCGGTCGGTCGCGACCAGCTGCCGCACATCGAGCTCACCCGCACCATCGCCCGCCGCTTTAACAACCGTTACGGCAAGGTGTTCCCCGAGGTCGAGGCGCTGCTGTCCGAGACCCCGCTGCTGCCCGGCCTGGACGGCCGCAAGATGAGCAAGAGCTACGGCAACGCCATCAATATCTCGATGACCGCCGAGGAGACGGCCAAGCGCATCAAGAAGAGCCAGACCGACTCCGAGCGCATGATCACGTTCGACCCCGAGAACCGCCCCGGCGTGTCCGGCCTGCTTTCGACGGCTGCCATCTGCACCGGCCGATCCGAGGTCGAGATTGCCGAGGAGATTGGCATGGGCGGCTCCGGCCAGCTCAAGAAGTACGTGACCGAGGCCGTCAACGAGTACTTTGCGCCGATCCGCGAGCGTCGCCAGCGCTACGAGAACGATCTGGACTATGTGAAGGACGTGCTGCACGAGGGCAACCGTCGTGCCAACGAGATCGCCGAGCAGACCCTGGCCGAGGTTCGGGACGCCATGGGCATGGTGTACTAGACCGATCTGCTGGCTTGAGCTTTCGATTGTTATGGGGCGGGCGCTACGGCGTCCGCCTTTTTTGGAGCCCGACCAGCTCGGCTCCGTCCATTGCACTCCCCCGATAAACGGGAACGGGCCCGCCGGCAGTCAGTTGCCAGCGGGCCCGTTCCCGAAGTACACCGTTGAATCGCACAGAGGGGAGGAATGCGAATCAAACTCAACAGGGCAGGCTTTTTCATCGCCTATTGCCTACTCCGTTGCTGAATACAATATAGTTCACCGTGGTTTACTTTCTGACGGCAAAGTGCGCCGCCACACCTTCTCCATAAGTTAGCTCTGGTAAACCTACAGCGTAAAACCACCACAAAGGGGACAGTGAACTGCCTCCCATTTCTTGGACATCGGGAAATGGGAGGTTTTCCATGAGTATAGACCTCAGGGTGAAGCACGACCTGGAGTCCAGGAGGCGGGCCGTCGAGCTCTTCGACGCCGGCGTCGGCTGCAAGCCGGCGGCCGAGGCCCTGTCCGTCCCCCGCGAGACCGTGAGAGAATGGCAGTGGGTATACCGGGCGTTCGGAAGCGAGGCGCTGCTGTCCATGGGCGGGAAACAATCCAGTTACACATTCGAGCAGAGGGTCGCCGCGGCGTCGGCCGTGGTCGACGGCGGGATGGCGAAGGCCGACGCCATGGCCGAGTTCGGGATCAGGTCGAAGTCCCCGCTGGAGCGCTGGTGCAGGCTCTACCGCGAGGGCGGCGCCGAGGCGCTGCGGCCCCGCCCGAAGGGCAGGCCGAGGGGGTCGAGGTCGAAACCACCTACTACTACGCGCTGGCGCACCCGCGGAGGCCGACCAGGCCCGAGCTGCGCGACGCCGCGGCCGAGATATTCTCGCGCACCGCCAACGGCTGCGGGCACCGGCAGATAGCCATGTGCCTGCGCGCCGAGCTGGGCGCGGTCGTGGCCGACAAGACCGTGCTCAAGATGATGCGCGAGATGGGCATCCGGTGCGGGATACGCCGCCGGGGCTCTCGTCGCCGGTACAGCTCCTACAGGGGGCTCGTGGGGAGCACGTTCGAGAACGTCATCGCGAGGGACTTCGGCGCCGAGGGGCCGTGGCAGAAGCTCGGCACCGACGTCACCGAGTTCAAGGTGGCCGGCGCCAAGGCCTACTGGGCCCCGGTGCTCGACTTCTGCACGAAGGAGATCGTGGCGAGCGACATATCGACCTCACCGGACCTCGCCCAGCAGCACAGGATGCTCGACCGGCTCCTCGAGGCCCTGCCCGACGGGGCGGCGCCGACCATGCACTCGGACATGGGCTGGCAGTACCAGCACGAGTCCTACACCTCCAGGCTGGAGGGGGCGGGCATCACCCAGAGCATGTCGCGCAAGGGGAACTGCATCGACAACGCCGCCACCGAGCAGCTCTTCGGCCACGTGAAGGACGAGTTCTACCGCGGCAGGGAGTGGGGCAGCTTCGGGGACTTCAAGCGCGACCTGGAAGAGTACATAGCCCATTGGAACGCGCGGCGCAGGCAGGTAAGATTGAAGGGCCTGACGCCGGAGGAGTTCCGGAACCAGGCCCTTGCGGCGTAGTCGCTATTTATTCAGTCCAAGTTTCGGGGCGCAGTTCACAGGCGCCTTTGTGGTGGTTTTCGCCACGGCAGAACCGCTAGAGCCCGGCAGGCCAGCGACAGGCGGCCAAGTCGACGTGCATGTCGTCCTTAAACGCCACACCTTCCCCTAGCAAAAGCTCACGTTGAGCATCGGGACCGCCAAAAGCGAAGCCCTCGCATATGTGCCCGTCGGCAAACACCACGCGGTGACAGGGAATCTCGCCGGGGCGCGGATTACTATGCAGGGCATACCCCACGTACCGCGCACTTCGTGGACGACCGGCAAGCAGCGCCACCTGGCCATACGTGGCGACCATCCCCTCGGGGATCTGCTCGACCACCTCGTACACCCGTTCAAAAAAGCCCTCAGACGCCATTGCTCGCTCCCTTCCACCCGGAAAAGCATAAACCACCACAAAGGTGCCTGCCCCCTTTGTGGTGGTTTATGGCAGGTCGGTTAGTTGGCGGGCTGGAAGAAGGCTACGGCGACGGCGCCGGGGCCTACGTGGGTGCCGATGGTGGCGCCGATGGTGTGAACGGGCAACTCGCCCTCGGTGTGGCCAGCCCACAGTGCCGCGCTGTCCTCGACATACTTCTTGAGCACCGCATCCGAAAGGCCCGTATAGCCCAGCGCCAGCGGCATGGAAAAGTCGATGCCGCCTGACTTTTCGACCTTTTGGTTCAGCAGGTTGCGGCCGTTCTTGGAACCGCGCGCCTTGCCCAACTGCACGATAAGGCCGTCCTCGACAGCCACCACGGGCTTCACGTTGAGCAGCGTGCCCACGGCGCCGGCCGCAGCAGATAGACGACCGCCGCGAACCAGGTGCTCCAGCGTCTCGAGCAGGCCGATGACGACCACGCGGTCACGGACGGCCTCGACGGCCGCCGCGATCTGGGCCGCACTACGGCCCTCGTCCACCAGGCGCAGGGCATACTCGACCAGGACACGCTCACCCAGAGTGACGTTGTTGCTATCCACCACGTACACGTCGCCGCCCGGCGCCTCGGCAAGTGCGGTACGGGCACTCTGATTGGTGCCCGAAAGCTTAGCGCCCACGGTAATAATCACAGCCTCATCGCCGGCATCACGCGCCTCGGCAATAGCCTGCGAAAACGCGTACGGGTTGACCTGGCCGGTCTTGGGCAGCTCATCGCGCTCCACGAGCATCTCGTAAAAGCGCTGGTGATCGATGTCGACGCCATCCATGTACACATCGGTGCCAAAGGTGACGGACAGCGGCAGAACACGCAGAGCGGGGTGCTCAGCCGGCGACATATCGCTCGCGGAATCGGTAATAATACGAATGGACATAGCGAATCCTTTCTTTCGCGGACCTCTCGCGGGGAATTTTGACAGCAATGCCCCGGCACGGCATACGCACTCAAACGGGACTATGCAGTTGTTAATTGGAAGCAAATGCCTTGGCGGCCTTAGATCTCGCGCAGGGTGTTGAGAATCGTGCGCAGCGACGCATACATCTGCTCGCGCTGCTCCACACCCATAGCCTTACCGGTGGTATCGAGCACCTCGCGAATGATGCGGTCCGCCTCGCTCATGCTCTCGCCGCCCAGAGCGGTCAGGCGCACCGGAGCACGATACTTAACGGCGGCATCGCCCGAATCATCGACCTCGACGTAGCCACCCTCCTCCAGATGCGCCAGCGTACGCGAGACGGCGGCGCGGGTCACGCCTGCCATGCGAGCCAGGTCGGCGCCAGTCAGGCCGTCCTTGCTGCGCTCAAGATAGTACAGGCACATAACGTCGGAGCCCTTGAGACCCAGCCTTGCGCCCTCAGACGTCTTAATGCGCTGGATCTCCTTGTAGAGTCCGCTGATCAGTCCGACAAAGTCCTCGAAACGTGTCTCGTCGCTCTGCTGCATGGGAGACGACCGCCTTTCGCTTGCATAATGCTAACGGGTAAACATCTTAGCCGTACTTAACGGCCGGCAGCCCTGCACGCCCTATTTGTTAACCCATCAACATAAAAACCACCACAAAGAGGACAGGCACCTTTGTGGTGGTTTGGGGCATCAATAGGTTCTAGACGCCGCTACAGCTCCATGCAAGGATTGTCGCGGGTCACAAGCGTCTTAACGACAACCGTAGCGCCCAGATAACGCTCGAGCAACTCGGCGAGACGATCAACGGCAGCCTGGCAATCCCCCATCCGCTCGGACTCCACGCACTCAATCGCCAGGAACGCATCGGCCGAATTATCGGACAGCGCCGTGCGAACGCCGTCGCGCCAGTTCCAGCAGCGGCACACAGCGCCCGCATCGTCGATGTAGGCGAGCTCGCCGGGCAGCGTCGGATCGTCCGCCTCCTCGCCAAGCGGCAAGAACGCATCGCCACCGTCGGTCACCTTCAAGCGAAGGTCTCCCTCGATCGCATGCAGATCCTCACCTCCCACGGGCAGCGCGTAGGTCAGCGACACCGTATTGTAAATATCCACCGCGGGCGTAATGTGGCCCACCGGCTTGCCTTTGAGCACGCGTTTGAGCAAGTTCTCGATCGAGCAGCGCGCGCCTTTCTTGGTCTTGAACAGACGATAGGCCTCGCGCCATGCCTTGACCGGTGCGTTCTCGCTGATAGTGTCGCTGGTCAGATGACGCTCCGCATCGATATTGGCGCGGTCGAGCAACGCCGCAATCGCATCCACGTCCTCTTGAGGAATCTGAGCCGTGGGCTTCATGCCCTCCACGACCACAACACCGACCGCTGCCTGCGGAAACAGCTCCCAGAATGAATCCTCGGCAATAAAGCTCTTCATACGCTCTCCCTTCATTATGCGCGCCCGAGTGAGGGCGCCTAAACAAAAAGCGCCCTCACGACGGCCACCTTCAAAGTCCTACGGTGCCGTCACAAGAACGCTTGCGCTGTCCCCATCCGGAGAAGGGGACGATATGTCAGGCGTATTGTAACCCGAGTCATCCACGCGAGCAAAACCACCATAAAGGTGCCCCCTTTATGGTGGTTTTGAGTCTGAGGCGACGCTAGTGGCGGAGTCCCAGCAGGCCGCGGCCGCGATGACGGGCGTCGGCGTGTACTTGAGCGTGCGGACCGGCGGCTTTGACGGACTCGGGCAGGTGCGAGTACTTCTTCTCGAAGTTCTCCTCGAACATCACCGCCAGGTTGTGCGCGGCCTCGTCATAGCGCGCGGTGCTCTGCCAGTATTGGCGCGGCACCAGGATGCCATCGGGCACGCCGTGGCACGTCGTGGGAATGTCGACGTTAAAGATGTCGTCGTGCACGAACTCGCTGTCCTCGATGGTGCCGTCGAGGGCGCGCGCGACCAGCGAGCGCGTGTAGGCCAGCTCGATGCGATGGCCCACGCCGTAGCCGCCGCCAATCCAGCCGGTGTTGACCAGGTACACGCGCGTGCGGCCGTCGGCAATGCGCTCGCCAAGCATCTTGGCGTAAACCATGGGGTCGAGCGGCATAAACGGCTCGCCGAACAGCGAAGAGAACGTGGGCGTGGGCTCGGTGACGCCGACCTCGGTGCCGGGAATCTTAGCCGTAAAGCCCGTCACAAAGTGGTACATGGCGGCATCGGCCGTCAGGCGTGAGATGGGCGGCAGCACGCCAAAAGCGTCGCAAGTCAGGAACAGCACGACACTCGGAGTGGTGCCCATGCCCTTAGTCCACGCGTTAGGAATGTGCTCCACGGGATAGGCCACGCGCGTGTTGTGCGTGATCGAGATGTCGTCATAGTTGGGCTTGCGGTTCTCGTCGAGCACCACGTTTTCGCAAATGGCGCCAAAACGGACGGCGTTGAAGATCTCGGGCTCGTGGAAGGCGTCCAGGCCCTCGCATTTTGCGTAGCAGCCACCCTCAATGTTGAAGATACCCATGTCGGACCAACCGTGCTCGTCGTCGCCGATCAGCAGGCGCGTGGGATTGGCCGAAAGCGTGGTCTTGCCGGTGCCGGACAGGCCAAAGAACACGGCGGTCTCGTGCGTGACGGGATCCATGCTGGCCGAGCAGTGCATGGGCAGTACGTCGTCCTCGACGGGCAGCAGGTAATTCATAACGCTGAAGATGGACTTTTTGATCTCGCCGGAGTAGCCGGTACCCGCGACCAAAATCACGCGCTCCTGGAAGTTGATGACCACGGCGGCGCTGGAGTTGAGGCCCTTGATGGCAGGGTCGCATTGGTAGCCCGGCGCGGCGAGCACGCAGAAGTCCGGCTCGCCGGTGCGCGCGATTTCGCGGGCGAGCGGGCGGGCGAGCATCTGCTTAATGAAGAGCGCCTGGCTGGCACGCTCGCAGGCGACGAGCAGGCGGCGCGTATGGTTGCGGTCGGCGCCGGCCATGCCGCGGGTGACGAACACATCGCGCTCGTTGAGATAGTCGACGATGCCGGCTTTGATGACCTCGTAGCTTTCGACGGACAGCGGGCGGTTGACGGCGCCCCAGGCAATCTTGTCGTGGACATCGGGGGTGTCAACGATAAAGCGGTCGTTGGGCGAACGTCCGGTACGCTCCCCCGTCTCGATCACCAGCGCGCCGTTGGATGCCATGCGGCCTTCGTTGCGGCGGATGGCATGCTCGACGAGCTCTGCCGCCGGCAGGTCCACCAGCAGACGGGGTTGATTCTCGGCGGGATCTTCAACGAGCGTAATACCAAAGTTGGACAGAACTTCTGCAGGGGTAACACCAGGCATGGGGCCTCCTTTAAAAACGCGACACGTTGACGCGACGCGCACTTTACTCACGTAAAGCCCGTTGTACCCGATATGCAAAAACGTTTTTGCGGCAAGGGCGGCAAGCCCGCCCAACGGTCAAAAATCGCAGGCAAGCGGCCTAGTCATTGGGGACGCTTTTAAACGACTAGTCATTGGGGACACTCTTGAACAGACAACATTCAAGGAGTGTCCCCAGATGCCGGCACTTAGGGACGTTCCCAAAGTGCCGGCACATAAGGAACGTCCCTAAGTGCCGACTACAGCGGCAGGCCTTGGCCGAGCATGGCTATGGCGCTCATCAGGACCAGCATGCCGGCGGCGTAGGGCAGGACGGCGCCCAGGAGTTCGGCATCCTTACCGCGCACGAGCACGGCGGCAAGACCAATGGCGAGGGTCTGCGGCGAGATCATCTTACCGGCGGCGACGCCCAGGGCGTTCAACGCGACCATCCAGTAGTCGCTCACACCCAGCGCAGTGGCAGCCTGGCTCTGAATGGGGCCAAACAGCATGCCCGAGGACGTGCCCGAGCCGGTCACAAACGCACCGACTGCGCCGATCCACGGAGCCAGAATCGGGTACAGCCCACCGGCGACGGCGATGCAGAACGCGCTGATCGAAGAGATCATGCCCGCATAGCCCATCACCTTGGCACAGCCCAGCACCGAAAGCATCGTGATCACCGTCGGCATCATCTGCTTCACAGTCGCGGCCAGCACCTCGCCCATCATGCGTGGCGAAGCACCCTGAATGGCACCGCCGACAAACGCCGCCAGGAAAATCCAGACGCCTGGCGTGTTGATCCACGAAAACGTAAGCATACCGGGATTCTCACCGCAATACACCTGCACATGGCTCGCAAACGGCGCGAGCGCAGCATGTACAGCGGGCACCAGATTAGACGTGCCCAGCAGCAACACAAAGATCAGGATGAAGCACGACCAGGCCGAAAGCGCCGACTTAACGGTGAGCTTCTCCCCCGCCTCGATATTCATGTGAAAGCGTGCGTCCAGATGCCCCGACTTCTCGGCACGCATGGCAAGCGCAGCTGTCAGCGCGAGCGAAACGATGGATCCTACGACCACGGCCAGCTCGGGGCCCACAAACATGGCAACGACCAGAGCCGCGCCGACAAACGACACGCCGGAGAGCAACGCCACGCCGGCAACACCGTGCAGACGCTCGCCCACACTCGCGGCATTGCCCTGGTCATCGGCAACACGGCCCGCAACCAGCACAATAAATAGCGGCATCACCACAAAGAACGGTGCGAGCTGCACCAGCTGAACGGTCGCTAGGTGAAGGGAATCCAAACCCACCAGGTCGGCAACGGACACCGTGGGGATGCCGATGGAGCCGTAGGGCGTGGGCACGCCGTTGGCCAGCAGGCAGATGAGCACGGCAGGCACGGCCTCAAAGCCCAGGCCCGCGAGCATGCCGGCGGGAATGGCGACAGCGGTACCGAAGCCGGCCATGCCCTCCATAAAGCCACCGAAGCACCAAGCCACGAGCAGCGCCAGCAGACGGCGGTCGCTGCTGATGGAGGTGATCATGCTGCCGATCACGTCCATGGCGCCCGTACGAACGCACAGGTTATACGTGAACACCGCGGCGATGATCACCAGGACGATGGGCCACAGAGCCATCAAAAAACCTTCGAGCGAGGCGGTCGCGATCTGCGCTGCCGGCAGGTGCCACCATGCGAAGGCAAGCAAGCACGAAAGGACAAACGATCCGATAGCGGCCTTCCAAGCTGGCCATTTAAAGCACAGCAGCATCACGACCAGCCAAATAATCGGCACAAGAGCCAGTAAGAATGCGGCGACGTCCATAGGTAGAAGCTCCTTGGTACCGCGTGGGCGGCATCGGGGGTGTCACAAAACTTCAACAGGATACCGCACGTTTACCGACAAATTACAGCCGCCCGCCGAAATTATTGAACAATCCGTTCAAAAACACGAGCGAACACCGTCGCGTCTATACTAAAGCGCAGCAATAGAAAGGACTCCGCTTTGAGTATCACGCCCCTCGATAGCATTCGCCGCGCCATCGCCCGCCGCAACGGCACCTCCAACCCCGCTGCATCGAAGGACGGCGCCGCAAAGGCCCAGGGCGGCCGCATCGAGAACGGCCTCTTCCCTGCCTCGCACACTGCCGAGGAACTCGCACGCATCCAAGAGCTGAGTCAGCGCAACGCCGGCGGGCCCGATAGCAGCCAAGCCACACGTCGCCGGCGCGAACGCGATCGGGAGCCCGGCCCCGTCCGCCGCATGGTCAACGCTTGGTGGAACCGTCTGCTCGGCGCCGTCTACGGCGGCGGGTTCTCCACGCAAGAGGCTGAATACGAAGAGCACGCCACCAGCCGCGACTATCTTTGGAACACCCTCGGCACCGCCGTGTGGGGTCTGGCGTTTCCGTTGCTCACCATCGTGTCTACGCAGCTCGTGGGCGCCGAAGAAGCCGGCAAGTTCTCCATCGCCTTTGTCACCGGCACGCTCATCATGATCGCGTGCAACTACGGCGTGCGCAATTTCCAGGTCTCGGACATCGACGAAAAGACGTCCTTCGCCTCCTACCAGCTCAATCGTTGGATCTGCGGAGCGCTCGCCCTAGGCTGCGGCCTCATGTATAGCAGCGCCCGCGGCTATGACGCGCAGATGGCGACGATCGGCCTGGGCGTCTACCTGTATAAGGTGATCGACGGCATCGCCGACGTGTACGAGGGCCGCCTGCAGCAGGCCGACAAGCTCTATTTGGCCGGCATGAGCCAAACGCTGCGTTCCGCCGGCGTCATCGCGGTCTTTAGCGTGGCACTGTTCCTCACGCGCAGCATGCCCATCGCGGCCATGGCCATGGGCATCGCCGCGATTGCCTCGCTCGTGCTGGTCACCGCCCCGCTCGCCCTGCTTGAGACCGAAAAATCACGCCGCATGAGCCTGCGCGAGGCTGGCCACCTGTTTATCCAGTGCGCCCCGCTCTTTGGCGCACTGTTCCTGTTTAACCTTATCGAGAGCATGCCCAAGTTCGTGATGGAAGGCGCGCTGGCCTACAAGTATCAGCTGTACTTTAATGCCCTGTTCTTTCCGGCGCAGGGAATTTTGTTGAGCATTGGATTTATCTATAAACCGCAGCTCCTGCGTCTGTCGAGCATTTGGGCGAATCCGCGCAAGCGTCGCCGCTTTGACCTGATTATTGTTGCCGTTATGGCGCTGATCGTGGTCATCACCGGCGTGTGCGCCGCATTTATGGCAGGTCCCGGTATTCCCCTCATGAGCTTTATGTACGGTCTCAGCTTTGAACGCTACCGTACGCTGGCGCTGCTGATGGTCGTCGCCGGCGGCGTCACCGCGGCCATCGACTTTATCTACGCCATCATCACGGTGCTGCGCCACGCTGGAGATGTCACCAAGATCTACCTGATCTGCTTTGCCGTGAGCGTGGTGCTCCCGGTGATTCTGATCAATCTGCTCGGCCTGATGGGCGCCGTCGTGAGCTACCTAGCCATCATGGCCCTACTGCTGGTACTGTTGATTATCGAGTACGCCCACATCCGCCAACGCATAGAGAGGGACCGGAATCCGTACGGTGCCTAATTGCGGCGATGGGAGAAGCTAATTTGCGGTGGAATCACCCCGGCTGGAGTCTCGTTGCGGACACGCAAAACTAAGTGAGTAGACTTTTACCGAATCCCGGACCACACCGACAAAGCACAAGTCCGTGACCAGCGGTTTTATTGAGGCAAATATGTTGGGTGCTCGGCATTTCCAAAAAAGTCTACTCACTTAGCCAGCGGGCAGCCAAATGATTATTTAAGGCTCTGTTAGACCAGGATTGACATACATGTGTCCCCACGGTGCCATATCTTTGA
>URAD01000017.1 GCA_900545745.1 uncultured Collinsella sp. | reverse complement strand
GGCTCAAAGAGAACGTCGGCGGCCGAGTTGTCGTAACTCACCACCGAAATGTCGCTCGGAATGCTCTTCCCCATCTCGTGCAAGCGCTTGAGCAGACCGAGGGCAATGTTGTCCGAGCTTGCGAACACGGCGGTGGCGTCAGTTGCGAGCACCGCCTCCGAGGCCTCGTATGCGCTCGGAATGTAGTACTCGCTCTCAAACTCCAAACGCGCGTCAATAGGCAGGCCAACCTCGCGCAGCGCACGCTCGTAGCCGGCAAGACGCTTACGACCCGTATTGGAACGGCGCGCATTAACCAAGCAGGCAATGCGACGGTGGCCCTGCTCGATCAGGTAGCGGGTGGCCATGTAGCCACCCATCTCGTGGTCGAACATCACCTTGTCGCACTCGAGCCCCTCAATGGCACGGTCGACCATCACGGCAGGGATAGGCAGATGGCTGACTTCTTCGCGCAGGGCGCGGTCGTCGGAGAACTCGTCGCCCACAACCAGGAAGACGCCATCAACGCCGCGCGTTACCAGCTGACGCAGCAGCTCCAGATCGTCGTCGGCACTTCCACCCGAGCTGGTAATGAAGAGCGCATAGCCGTCCTCGCGGCAGCGCTTTTCCAGGCTACCGGCGAGCGAGGCAAAAAAGCGGCTCTCGATGTTAGGGACGATAAGGCCCAGCGTGCGCGACTCGCGCATGACCAGACTACGCGCAATCTGATTAGGAACATAGTGGTTGCGCGCCGCGACCTCCTTGATGAGCTTGCGGTTTTCTTCCGAGATGCGACAGGGCCGATTATTGAGAACAAGCGAGACCGACGAGGGGGAAAGCCCCACCTCCTGGGCGATCTGCTTGAGGGTGACTTTGTTGGCCATCTCGCTCCTTCCAGGTTTACGCGCAATCTCTTGAAAGTATAGCGACCACCCCTCTACCTCGGTGATAAACACTTTACCAATCCGGTAGACGGCTGTTTTATCGCCGCCAGCGCACCAAATCCGTCCGGGTGGGGTATATTGCAATCGATTGATGACAACGACCACCAAAAGGCGGCTATTAGTATGCACGAAAACGATTTTTTTAACGAGGACCTGCTGTGCGCGCTTGCTGGCGTTGCCGGCGAGGACAACGTACTGATGAGCGAGCCCATGCGCGAGCACACCACGTTTAAGATCGGCGGCCCGGCCGACGTCTTTGTCACGCCCGATACCGAGCAGGGCCTCGTCGCCACGCTCGATACCTGCTATCGCTGCGACCTGCCGCTCACCATCGTGGGCAACGGCTCCGACCTGCTCGTCGGCGACAAGGGCATCCGCGGCGTCGTCGTGGCGCTGGGCGAGGGACTCTCCGACATTACGGTCGACGGCACGCACGTCACGGCGGCAGCCGGCGCCTTGCTTTCCGATGTCGCAGCCGCGGCAGCCGAGGCCAGCCTTACCGGCATGGAGCCCATCTCGGGCATCCCCGGATCGGTCGGCGGCGCCTGCTACATGAACGCCGGTGCCTACGGTGCCTGCATGGCCGATGTGCTGGAGTCCGTGCGCGTCTACAAACCCGCTCGCCAGCTCGACGACGGCACCCGCGGCAGCGGCAATATCATCGAGTTCGATGTCGACGAGCTCAACCTGGGTTATCGAAAGAGCCGCATCGCCGATGACGGCTTTATCGTGCTTTCGGCCACCTTCAATCTCGCCCCGGGCAACGCCGCGATGATCAAGGCCGACATGGACGACTACCGCCAGCGCCGCGAGGACAAGCAGCCGCTCGACATGCCGAGTGCCGGCTCCACCTTCAAGCGCCCCGAGGGCTACTTTGCCGGCAAGCTCATCATGGATGCCGGACTGCGCGGCCATGCTGTCGGCGGCGCGCAGGTGAGCGAAAAGCACTGCGGCTTTATCGTCAACGCCGACCACGCCACCGCCGCCGATGTCGACGAACTCATCCGCCACATCCAAACAACCGTCAAAGACCAATTCAACGTAGACCTAGAACCCGAAGTCCACCGAGTAGGCGAATTCCTCTAAAAAAGAAGGCCCCGAAAGGGGCCTTCACCATATTTATTCAGATAACCCAGTCCGGTGTGTCGCGCCCCGAACCCGAGAGGGCCGCGTGCCCGCCCGCAATATATTTGATTGATCGCGAGTTCCGCACGCAAAGAAGGCCACTTAATGTGGCCTTCGTCTTGCGCAGGACTGCCCGAGCAGGCAATCAAATATATTGCGGGCGGGCACGCGGCCCAGTCGGCTTTACGACAGCGCAATACCGCCGAGCCAGCCCCAGCGCACGCCAGAGCCAGTACCATAAAAGCTGATGAACGAATCAAGCGACTTAGACGTAATGGCACCCTCGTTGCTCATAACGATGCCGCCGCCAACATAGATACCCACATGACCGTAGATAAGGCCCGGAGCACCCGTGCCGCTGTGCGAGGAATCGGCCACGATCATGCCCACCTGCAGCGCCGAGCGGTCGGAGCTATAGCACCATGCGTTAAACATATCGCACGCGTTACCGCCAAAGTAGCCAACGCCGGCGTTACGGAAGACATTGGTAACCCACGCCGCGCACCAGTTCTGGCCCGGCGAAGGCGTGGAGTAGCACGCGTTGACGACGGCCTGCTGTTTGCCCGAGCCGGCATTCTGTTGCGGGGTTCCGGGCGCATACGATCCGCCACCCGAGCTTGAACCACCCGAGTAGGAATTGTTCTTGTTCGCGGCGGCCGCGGCAGCGGCGGCCTTCCTGGCAGCCTCCTCAGCCTGGGCGGCAGCGAGAATCTCGGAATCGCGCTGAGCCATGAGCTCCTTGACGTCGTCGGAAAGACCGTTCAGCACGGTCTGGACTTCTTGCTGCTTGGCCTGCATATCCTGCATCTGAGCCGTCTGCTGGTCCTTGAGTTTCTCCAGGTCGGCCTTTTGTGCTTCGAGTTCGGTCTTCTGTGCGTCGAGCTCAGCCTGAATCGTCTGGATATCCTCGATGGCATCGCGGTCGCTCTTGTTGATCTTTTCAACGTAATGCGCGTTGGCGACGAGTTCCTCAAACGAGCCAGAGGCCAGCAGCAGCGACAGGATGTTCGTGCCGCCGGACTTGTAGCTGGCGGCCACGCGATCGGAAAGGTCGTTGCGCTTCTTCTTGAGCTCGGCCTTCTTTTCATCGATCTGGGCCTGCGTGTCGTCAATCTTGCCCTGGACATTCTCGATGTCGTTGAGGGTCTGGGCATTCTTGTTGGCCAGCGCCGCATACTCATTTGCGATGCTGTCGAGCTGGGCCTGAACCTCGTCGAGCTGGGCCTGGGCGGCATTCAGTTTATCGGTAGTTTCTTTGGAAGCCTCCGCCGCATGGGCGCGAGCGGGCAGGCCAAAAAGAACTGCCGCAGAAGCGGCGCCGAACAGGGCCTTGAGGGCAGTGCGGCGCGAGAGCTCCTGGGAAAGGATGGAATCGCTGTTTGGTGACATATGTACTCCGTTACATGTTTATTTATATGTCGCTCAACTCATACATATTAGCGTACATATGGCGCGTCCCAACGATTTCCACGAACGGCAGGAAACTACAAGGTCAGCGGCCCGTAAGCAAATGCCAAAGATCAGGTTATGCGTACGCAAGCTCTTCTATGAGTACGTTAGCACAATCCTCTGCTTTTCCCACAGCGCACGATTTGGGCGTCCCTGCCTGCGCTATACTCCCCTGAAGAAGTGTTCCTGATTCGATAGGAGACTACATGTCCAAAGCACTCGACCCCAAAGACACCTGCGTCCTCGTTACCGGTGGCGCCGGCTTTATCGGCTCGCACACCGTCGTTCAGCTGCTCGAAGGTGGCTACCAGGTCGTCATCGTCGATGATCTTTCCAACTCCAGCTCCGTCGCCGTCGACCGCGTCAAGACCATCGTGGGCGACGAGGCCGCCAAGAACCTCACCTTCTACGAGGCCAACGTGCTCGACCGCGACGCGATGAACAAGATCTTCGATACCCATCAGATCGACCGCGTCATCCACTTTGCCGGCTTTAAGGCCGTCGGCGAGTCGGTGAGCAAGCCCGTCGAGTACTACCACAACAACATCGAGAACACCCTGGTGCTCATCGACGTCATGCGCAACCATGGCTGCAAGTCCATCATCTTCTCGAGCTCCTCGACCGTCTACGGCGACCCGGACAACCCGCCCGTCACCGAGGAGGATCCTAAGAAGCCCGCGACCAACCCCTATGGTTGGACCAAGTGGATGATCGAGCAGATCCTTATGGACGTCCACACCGCCGACCCCGAGTGGGACGTCGTGCTGCTCCGTTACTTCAACCCCATCGGCGCTCATCCGTCGGGCCTGATCGGCGAGGACCCCAAGGGCATCCCCAACAACTTGGTGCCCTATGTCGCCCAGGTCGCCGTGGGCAAGCTCGAGGCCGTTCAGGTCTTTGGCAACGACTACCCCACCCCCGACGGCACCGGCGTGCGCGACTACATCCACGTGTGCGATCTGGCCTCTGGTCACGTTGCCGCCCTTAACTGGATGAACGGCAAGACCGGCGTCGAGATCTTTAACTTGGGCACCGGCACCGGCACCTCGGTACTCGAGGTCGTCGCCGCCTTCTCCAAGGCTTGTGGCAAGGAGCTGCCCTACGTGATCCGCGAGCGCCGCGCCGGCGACATCGCTGCCAACTGGTGCGATGCCTCCAAGGCCGAGCGCATGATGGGCTGGAAGGCCCAGTACGACATCGCGGACATGTGCCGCGATAGCTGGAACTGGCAGAGCCACAACCCCAACGGCTTCGCCGACGCCGAGTAGCAAAAACCTACATACCGCTCTTGCCCCGATCTCACGTTGTGAGGTCGGGGCTTTTTCATGGCATGTAACCATTCGCCGAAAATCGACCAACTTTTTTATCTTGCCTGTACATGTTTAAACAACATGTTTTACAATAGGCGTATCGAATCAGAACATCGGAGGCGGACTGCACACCCATCGGCAGGCCGACCCCACAACAAGAAGGTTGGTGAGCGCATTCATGGAGCGTGCAAGCGGCGTCCTCATGCCCGTCTCATCTCTGCCCGGACCATACGGAATCGGCGGCTTTGGCTGGAATGCCTACGACTTCGTCGATTTTCTCGCCTCGTGCAAACAACATTACTGGCAGATTCTGCCCCTTACGACGACCAGCTATGGCGATTCGCCCTATCAGTCGTTCTCGGCCCGCGCAGGCAACCCCAACTTTATCGACTTTGCCGAGCTTATCGAGGCAGGGTATCTGGAGCAGCGCGATATCGATGGCGTGTATCTGGGATCCGACCCCAGCAATGTCGACTACGGTGCCATCTTTGGCGGCCGCCGTCAGATTCTCGACCGCGCCGCCGAGCGCTTTGCTGCCGACAAGCCGGCCGATTTCGATGACTTTATCCAAGCCAACGAGGACTGGCTCATCCCCTACTGTGAGTTCATGACCGTCAAAGAGGAGTGCGGTCTCAAGGCGTTTTGGGAGTGGCCCGCGGAGCTCCGCACCCGCGGTGAGGCTTCCGCCAAGGTCTGCGCCGACCATCCGGCGCGTATGCTCTACCACCAGATGACGCAGTACTTCTTCGATCGCCAGTGGAGCCGCCTCAAGGCCTATGCCAACGAGCGCGACATTCTCATCATCGGCGACCTGCCCATCTATGTCTCGCGTGACTCCGTCGAGATGTGGGCGACGCCTGAGCTCTTTAAGATCGACGCCGCCGGCAATCCCGTGAGCGTCGCCGGCACGCCGCCCGACCAGTTCTCGGCCACCGGCCAGTACTGGGGCAACCCCATCTACGACTGGGACGCTATGGAGTCCGATGGCTTCTCCTGGTGGGAGGGCCGCATTCGCGCCGCCCTCGACATGTACGACGTCATCCGCCTGGATCACTTCCGCGGCTTCGAGGCCTATTGGGAGGTGCCGTTCTCCTCGCCCGATTCGTCCTACGGTTCGTGGACGCAGGGTCCCGGCCTTAAGTTCTTCAAGACGCTCGAGGAAAAGCTCGGCACACTGCCCATCATCGCCGAGGACCTGGGCTTCCTCACCCCCGGCGTCATCGACATGCGCGACAACTCGGGCTTCCCCGGCATGAAGATCCTGCAGTTTGCCTTTGAGGGCACCAACTCGTACTACCTGCCGCATAACTACATCGCCAACACCGTCGCCTATGTGGGCACCCACGATAACGAGACGGCGCGCGGTTGGTTTGAGGGAACGGCCACCCCGCGTCAGCGCGAGCAGGCAGCCCTGTACACCCATCAGCAGGCCGGCGAACCCATGGCAGATGCACTCAATCGCACCATCGCCGCCAGCGTGAGCGACACGTGCATCTACACCATGCAGGATCTGCTCAACTTGGGCAACGAGGCGCGCATCAACACCCCTGCCACGCTGGGCGGCAACTGGACCTGGCGCATGCTCGACGGCGCCATCACCCGCGAGCTCGAGCACAAACTCACCGACTGGACCGAGACCTACTTCCGCATCCCATCGGAAGCCGAAATCGAGCTTCCTCAATAGGAGCTACCGCGCCCGACCCCCCCCACCGTGCGGACGCGCTTGCTTTTCCCGCGCGAGGCCACCCCAATCCCCTCGCGCGGGCTTCTTATGAATTGCAGACATGAAACAACCCATCGCAGGAGAAACCATGCCCCAAATTAACCTCATGGAACTCGCCGAGCAGTCTTTTGGCACCTCGCTCGAGCAGCTCGACGACCGTCGCATTTACAAGCTACTGGTCAAACTCGTGCAGGAGCGCTCCGCCGCCCGCCCGCTCAACAACGGCAAGAAAAAGCTCTATTACATTTCCGCCGAATTTTTGATCGGCAAGCTGCTCATCAACAACATGATCGACCTCGGCATCTACGACGAGGTTAAGGACCAGCTCACCGCCGCAGGCCACGACCTCAACAAAATCGAGGAATTCGAGGTCGAGCCGTCACTCGGCAACGGCGGCCTGGGCCGCTTGGCCGCATGCTTCCTGGATTCCATCGCCACGCTGGGCTTGACCGGCGATGGCGTGGGCCTCAACTATCACTACGGTCTGTTCCGTCAGCGCTTTGTCGACAACCAGCAGAAGGCCGTCCCCGACGAGTGGCTCGGTGAGCAGGACATCCTAGTCGACGATGACCGCTCCTACACCGTCGAGTTCGGCGATTTTGCCGTTACCTCCAAGCTCGTCAACATCGATGTGCCCGGTTACGGCCAGCCCACCAAGAACCGCCTGCGCCTGTTCGACCTGGCGAGCGTCGACGACGGCCTGGTCCCCGGCAGCTCCATCGACTTCGACAAGACCGAGATCGCCAAGAACCTCACCTTGTTCCTCTACCCCGACGATTCCGACGAGCAGGGCCGCCTACTTCGCATCTATCAGGAGTACTTCATGGTGAGCAACGCCGCCCAGCTCTTGATCGACGAGGCCGTCGAGCGCGGCAGCAACCTGCACGATCTGGCCGATTACACCGTTGTCCAGATCAACGACACGCACCCCACCATGGTCATCCCCGAGCTCATTCGCTTGCTCACCACCGAGCATGGCATCGAGTTTGACGAGGCCGTGACCATCGTACGCTCCATGGTCGCCTACACTAACCACACGATTCTTGCCGAGGCGCTCGAGAAGTGGCCGCTCGCCAGCCTACAGAAGGTCTCCCCTGCCATCGCCGACATTATCGTCAAGCTCGATGAGATCGCGAAGGCCGAGCACGATGACCCGCGCGTCGCCATCATCGACAAACACGATACCGTCCACATGGCCCACATGGACATCCACTTTGGCTTCTCCATCAACGGCGTAGCCGCCCTCCACACCAAGATCCTGGAGGACACCGAGCTTCATCCGTTCTACGAAATCTATCCCGAGAAGTTCTCCAACAAGACCAACGGCATCACCTTCCGCCGCTGGGTCCATGGGGCCAACCCCGCGCTCGCCAGCCTGCTCGACGATGTGATCGGCACCGACTGGCGCAGCACCGGCGATCTGAGCAAACTCGCCAATTTCGCCGACGACAAGGACGTTCTTGAGCGCCTGGCCGCCACCAAGGTCGAGGCCAAGGCCATCATGCGCCAGTTCATGGCGCTCGAGCAGGGCGTGACCATTCCCTCCAACGCCATCATCGACGTCCAGGTCAAGCGCATCCACGAGTACAAGCGTCAGCAGATGCTCGCGCTCTACATCATCTGGAAGTACCTCGATATCAAGAACGGCAACAGACCTAAGCACCCCGTCACCATCATCTTTGGCGGCAAGGCGGCGCCTGCCTACACTATCGCGCAGGACATCATCCATCTGATCTTGACGCTGTCGCAGTGGATTGCAAACGACCCCGACGTGGCTCCCTACCTGCAGGTCGTCATGATCGAGAACTACAACGTCACCGCCGCCGAGCGCGTGATCCCCGCTGCTGATATCTCCGAGCAGATCAGCCTGGCCTCCAAGGAGGCGAGCGGCACCTCCAACATGAAGTTCATGCTCAACGGCGCCCTAACCCTGTGCACGCTTGACGGCGCCAACGTGGAGATTGCCGAGCTCGTGGGCGACGAGAACATCTATACCTTTGGTGCCTCGTCCAAACAGGTCGAGCAGCTCTACGCCGACGGCACCTATGACGCCGGCACGCTCTACCGCAAGCCCGGCATCAAACTGCTGGTGGACTTCATCACCAACCCCGCCTTTATGGCGACCGGCAACGCGGAGCGCCTGCAGCGTCTGCACGACGACATCAAGGGCAAGGACTGGTTCATGGCCCTGCTCGACATTGAGGAGTACATCCAGACCAAGGAGCGCGTGCTAGCCGACTACGAGGACCAGGACGCTTGGATGCGCAAGGCGCTCATCAATATCGCCAACGCCGGCACTTTCTCGTCCGACCGCACCATCTCCCAGTACAACGACGAGATCTGGCACCTGAACTAATTTCGCTTCCCTTACCCATCCTCTTGAGAAACGGAGTCGTGGCAACACGGCTCCGTTTTTTGTGCCCGTACGTTACCCTGTGACCCGACTCGACCAAACAATCTCAATCTGTAACAACTACTCAACCAAAACGGTCCCAGCTGTTACAGATCGAGACATACCGGCCCCTCCCCTTGGGTTTATCTCAATCTGTAACATCTAACGTCCGAAATCGGCCCTACCCGTTACAGATCGAGACAAACGACCGGTCAGACAATCCCAACACAAAGAAAGGCTCCCCTCTCGCCCAGTGGACGGGAGGGGAGCCTTATATGTGACCGCGGCAAAAGGATGGCAATACCGCAGTCGCCCAAAGGGAGGGCCTGGATGCACCGGGCCTAGATAAGGTTCTTGCCAGACACCTTATCGAAGAGATGGGTCGCGTTCTTCTCGAACTTGAACCAGATAGTGTCGCCAGCCTTGAGCGCGCCCTTGGCCTCGAGGTCGACGACGGGGATAATCAGAACAAACTGGCCATCGGGAGCGGTCACGTGGACATGCTCGGTCGAACCCATGAGCTCGGTCACCTCGACGGTACCCTGGAGCGCGCCCTCCTCGTCCTTGTCGGCAAGCAGAATCTGCTCGGGGCGCACGCCGGCCGTGATCTCCTTCACGTCGCCGCCGTCCCAGTTGAGAGCAAGCTGAGCGCAGGTCTCGGGGGCGAGCGCCACGTTCATATCCTCGGTCTTGACGGTAAAGCCGTTACCCGAGCGCACCAGCTGGGCATCGAAGAAGTTCATCTGCGGCACGCCGATAAAACCGGCGACGAAGATGTTCGCGGGATGGTTGAAGACCTCCTGCGGGGTGGCGATCTGCTGGACGACGCCGTCCTTCATGACCACAATGCGATCGCCGAGGGTCATGGCCTCGGTCTGGTCGTGGGTGACGTAGATGAACGTGCCCTTGATCTCGTGGCGCAGCTTGATGAGCTCGGCACGCATCTGGTTACGCAGCTTGGCGTCCAGGTTGGACAGCGGCTCGTCCATCAGGAAGACCTTAGGATCACGCACGATGGCGCGGCCGATAGCGACACGCTGACGCTGGCCGCCCGAAAGCGCCTTGGGCTTACGGTCGAGGTACTCGGTGATACCCAAGATCTCGGCAGCGGAGCGAACCTTACGGTCGATCTCGTCCTTGGGGACCTTCTTGAGCTCAAGCGTAAACGCCATGTTCTCGTACACCGTCATGTTGGGGTACAGAGCGTAGCTCTGGAACACCATGGCGATGTCGCGGTCCTTGGGCGCCACGTCGTTGACGCGCTTGCCGTCGATGAGCACATCGCCCGAGGTAATGTCCTCCAGGCCGGCAACCATGCGCATCGTCGTGGACTTACCGCAGCCAGAGGGACCAACGAGAACGACGAACTCCTGGTCGTGAACGGTGAGGTTGAAGTCCTCTACAGCGAGCACGCCATCCTCGGTAACCTTAAGGTTATGCTTCTTCTCCTCGGTCTTCTTCTTTTTGCCAAAGAAGCCCTTCTTTTTGGACTCGGTGTTGGGATACACCTTCTGAACATGTTTGAGAACGATCTCGGCCATGTCTTTACCTTTCGATGTGCGGCGCCGCGCTGAGGGGCGCCGCAGAAACTTGCAAAACAGTTACGGCATCAGCCCTTGACGGCACCTGCCACCACGCCGTCGATGATGTACTTCTGGCAGAGGATGTACATGATGACGATGGGGATAACGACCATCATGATGCAGGCCATCATGGGGCCGAGCTCGACGTGGCCATAGCCGCCGCGGAAGTACTGGATCAAGATAGGAATGGTCTTGTACTTGGTGGAGTCGAGGGTGAGGTAGGGCAGCAGGTAGTCGTTCCAGACCCACATGGTCTCGAGAATGCCGACCGAAAGATAGGTGGGCTTCATGATGGGAAGGACGATTTTAAAGAACACCTGGACCGGGTTGCAGCCGTCGATCATGGCCGCCTCCTCGATCTCGAGCGGGATGTTCTTTACAAAGCCGGCGAACATAAAGACCGCCAGGCCTGCGCCAAAGCCAAGGTAGATAAAGCAGATGTTGAACGGCGTGTTGAAGCCGATGCGGTCCGCCAAATTGGACAGCGTGAACATGAGCATCTGGAACGGCACGACCATCGAGAACACGAACAGGTAATAGAAGAAGTTCGAGATCTTGTTGTTGACGCGCACCACGTACCAAGCGCACATGGAGCAGCACACCAAAATCAGCACGACCGACGTGACCGTGATAATGAGCGAGTACATAAACGCCGAGGCAAAGCCCTGCTCGTTAAGAGCGTGCACGTAGTTTGCAAGGCCGTTGAACGTCTCGGGCGTGAGCAGATCGAACGCCGTGGTGGTGCTGATTGCGGTCGCTTTCTTAAAGGAATTGAGCGCGATCATAAACACGGGGTAGATCCACGCGAGCGACAGGATCGTAAAGAAAATCGAGAGCGCACGGTTGATAACCTTATCGCGTTTCATTACTGCTGCACCTCCTTGGACCTCGTGGCCTTAAGCTGAATCATGGAGATGGCCACGACCAGGATGCAGAAGATAACCGCCTTGGCCTGACCAATGCCCTGCCATGCGATACCGGCACGCGAATAGAACGTGTTGTAGATGTTCAGGGCGAGCATCTCGGTGGAGTGCGCGGGGGCGCCGCCGGTAAGGGCGAGGTTCTGGTCGAACAGCTTAAAGCCGTTGGTGATGGACAGGAACAGGCAGATGGTGATGGTCGGCATCAGGTTAGGGATCTTAACCTTCCAAAACGTCTGCCATGCCGTAGCGCCGTCGACCTTGGCGGCCTCGATGTAGTCGGACGGAATGGACTGCAGACCAGCGATGTAGATGATCATCATGTAGCCGACCTGCTGCCACAGGGTCAGGATGATAAGGCCCCAGAAGCCAGCAGCAGAGTTAAGGGCAATGAGCTGGGCGCCCACGTTGGAGAGTAGGCAGTTGATCAGAATCTGCCAGATGTAGCCCAGCACGATGCCGCCGATCAGATTAGGCATAAAGAAGATCGTACGGAAGATATTGGTGCCCTTGAGCGCTTTGCGGGTGAGCGCCTGCGCAATGGCGAGGGCGATCACGTTGATGAGCACCGTCGACAGGAAGGCAAACGCCACGGTAAAGAAGAACGACGTGGCAAACTGCGGATCGGACAGCGCGCGCACGTAGTTCGCGATACCGACAAAGTGCGCGTTGTTAATGGTAATAAACTGGCAGAACGAGAGATAGAAGCCCTGGATAAAAGGGATCACGAACCCGATCATAAACGCCAGGCACGTGGGCAGCATAAAGAGCGGCCACCAGCGCTTGAGTGCTTTGCCCATAGAAGGGTCCTTTCAATATGCAGGGGGCGGGCAAACCTACGTCTGCCCGCCCCCTGTCGCTAATCAGATAGCTTGGGCAGCAACTGCTTACTCGGAAGCAGCCTTCTCGGTCTTCCAGCCATCGACGAAGGCGTTCTTGACGCCGTCCCACTTGGTGTTGTCGGCAGCATAAGCAATGAGAGCCTGCTTGAGGTTCTTCTTCCACTCCTCAGAGGGGATGTAGACGAAGTCCCAAGCGACGGTCTTCTTGCCGTCCTTGGCCATGGCAACGGCCTGCTGCGAGAAGACGTTGGTGGTCTCCTTGGCGCTCTTGAACGGAGCGGTCAGACCCATCTTGTCGGCGATGATGCTGGTCGGGGTGTCAGCGGTGACGCACCAGTACATGAAGTCCTCGGTGGCCTTCTGAGCATCCTCGGAAGCCTGGGAGCTCACGCACCAGTAGTTCTCGCCGCCGGAGCACAGGCCCTGGTTCTCCTCGCCGTCGACGCCGATGTAGATCGGCAGCATGCCGAGCTGGTCGTCAGTCATACCGGCCTTGGTGAGGTCAGCGTATGCCCAAGAGCCGTTCTGATAGAAGACGGCCTTGCCGGTTGCGAACTCGTTGGTGGCGTCGTCGCCGGTCTTGGAGGCAAGCTGCGAAGGATCGCAGGTGGAGTCGGTGATGTACAGGTCGAAAATCTGCTTGAAGTTGTCGAGATACTCGCCCTTGATCTCGTCGTCCTCCTGGTTGTGCTCCTTCTCGAACTCGTAGTAGAGCGGGAGGTTGGCGAGGTGGGTGGTGTAGCGCCAGCTGGAGGAGTCATCCATGCCGGCAGAAGTGAAGGCACCCTCAACGCCAAGCTCGTCCTTGCGGGCCTGGATGTCGTCAGCACAAGCCTTCAGCTTGTCGAAGGAGTTGATGTCCTCGGCCTTGTAGCCAGCCTTCTCGAGCAGCTGCTTGTTGTAGATGATGCCGTAGCTCTCCTGGACCCAGTCGATACCCAGATCCTTGCCATCGGACTGCAGAGCCAGGGAGTCGTCAATGAGCTCACCGCGGAGCTTGGTATCGGACAGGTCGGCGCAGTAATCCTTCCAGTTCTTAAGACCGGTGGGGCCGTTGACCTGGAACAGGGTCGGAGCGGAGCTCTTGGACATCTCGGACTTGAGCTTCTCCTCGTAGGTGTTGGAGGCGGCGGTCACGATCTTGACCTCGACGCCCTTCTCCTCCTTGTACGCCTTGGCGATCTCCTTCCACTCCTTGTCGACCTCAGGCTTGAATTGGAGGAAGTAGACCTCGGCAGCGTCACCAGAAGCAGAGGAGCCGGAGCCGGCGGAGCCACCGCAGCCCACGAGACCAAGACCAAGAACCGCAGCCGCGGAACCAGCAAAGCCCAGGAACTGCCTTCTGCTCATTTCGTTCTTCATTACAATCCACCCTTTCACACCGTGGCGGCACCCTTTGCCGTCGCCTTCGGAGATTGGCTCGGGGACTTTGCCCCTTTTGCTGATTTGAACGATACGCTATTTGGCTAGTTGTTTGAACAAGTATTACTAGAGCGGTAGAAAAACTTCGGTGAACGGTAATTTCAACTTGATACTTGACAAGTTTTGTATAAACAATTATTTGTTATCAAATGCAGCGAAAGCGCCCGGTCAAACCGATGCATCGTCGGTTTGACCGGGCGCTTTCGCTTTGAGGGCATGAGTCTCGTCAGGCTGCGAGCTGGCCGGCTATCGCTTGGAGTTGACGCGGTAGTGGAAGATCTCGGGATGCGTGCGGGCATGCGTGACCTCGAACAAGATGCCGTCCGAGGTGTACGACTGGCTCTCCATGACGGCAACGCAGTTGTATTTGCCGAGGTCAAGATAGCTGCAGTCCTCATCGTTGGCAAGCTCGACGCTCACTGTACGGCGACTCGCCATCACCTTGACGCCGCGTTTGTGCTCCAGATAGTCGTAAATTGACTTTGCGGCGATCTCGGGCGTCAGGCCCTTGGCGATTGACTCCAAAAAGTAACCATGGTCTACTTGGCGCGCATTGCCGTTAAGGCTTCGGACACGCACCACGCGAATCAACTCCTCGCCAACCTTAAAACCCAGGCGACGAGAGAGTTGCTCGGTGCAAATCAAATGTTCAAAAGACTTAACGTCCGTCGATGCAACGGCATTGTTGCGCTTTGCAAATTCGCCAAACGACTCGACTTCCTCGAGTGCGCCCAGCATGTCGGTTTCGCCCTTGAGCCAAATAACGCGCACGCCCTTGCCGTGTATAGGCTGCACAAACATCTGGTCGGCCAGCATGCTCAAGGCGCGTCGAACGGTATTGCGCGTGCAGCCAAACTCCGCGGTCAGCTCGGCTTCGGTTGGCAGCATCTCCTGAAACGCATAAGTCCCGTTAATGATGCGTGAACGGATCTCGCGGTAGATTCCTTCGTAAATCGCTTTTGGCATGACTTCACCTCTAATGAATATGTATGGCTAGGCACGATAGCATTTCTTGAAGTTGTTTAAACCGATTATCGGCAAAGCGACAGGATTTAACCGTTGACGGTTTCTGTCGCGCCCAAACCGGTTTCGCTCAAAACTGCCGGTACGACAATCGTCTGGTCCTCTACAATGAATCCATTGTTTAAACGTTTCACCACGCGCAACGCGCCTCGATATTCGGGAGGCAGAACATGCTGCAAAAAATCCAACGCTTTGGCGGGGCAATGTTCGCGCCCGCCATGTTGTTTTCCATATCGGGCCTTATGGTCGGCGTCTCCGCCCTCGCAACGTCTGCGGATATCGTCGGCGACCTCGCCGTATACGGAACCCCTTGGTACGTTTTTTGGACTATCATCCAGCGTGGTTCGTGGACGGTCTTTAAACGACTTCCGCTCCTTTTTGCCGTAGCGCTGCCCATCGGCCTTGCCCAAAAGCAACCGGCACGTTGTTGCCTCGAGGCGCTCGTGGCCTATTTTGCCTATTGCTTCTTTTTGAGCGAGATCATCAAGCTGAGCGGAGACAACCTTGGACTTAAGTACCCGTCGTCTTTGACCCCCGCCAACGGTATCACCGTCATCGACGGCATCAAGACGCTCGACACCGGCATTATCGGCCCGCTGGCGGTATCGGCAACCGTCGTCGCCATCCATGACCGCTTCTACGATGCCAAGGTTCCCGATTGGCTCGGCACCTTCTCGGGCTCCTCGCTGGTCTACCTCATCAGCTTTTTTGCCGTGTTTGCCCTTGCCGCTATCTCGGCCGCCATCGTGCCCTTCGTATACGCTGTGACCGAAACGCTGCGCCACGCACTTGCGGGCGTCGGCCCCTTCGGCGTGGGTATCTTTGTGTTTTTGGAGCGAGCACTCGAGCCCATGGGGCTGCACCATCTGCTCTACATGCCGATCTACTACGACAACCTGGTCATTAACGACGGCATCTACGCCACGTGGAGCAGCTTGCTCCCCATCCTCTCCCATAGCACGCGCCCCCTTAATGAGCTTGCGCCGTGGGCCGGTTTTACCGCCACCGGCTGGGTCAAGCTCTTTGGCCTTCCCGCCATCGCAGCCGCATTCTACTCCACCGCAAAACCCGAGCGCCGCGCCGGCCTCAGGGTCATCCTTGTTCCCGCCATCATCGCCTCGGTGGTTTGCGGCGTTACCGAGCCACTCGAGTTTCTCTTTATGTTCACCCACCCCGGGCTCTTTTTTCTCTACGCCGTCTTATCGTCTTGCCTTGCCACAACCATGAATCTCTTTGGCATCGTCGGCATCTTCTCGGGCGGCCTCATGGAGATGGCAGCCTTCAACTTTATTCCGCTCATGCGCATGCATGCCGGTGCCTATCTTTTGGCGCTCGGTATCGGCCTTGCCTTTAGCCTTATCTATTTTGTTAGCTTTCGAGCCCTCATTTTGATCTATGACCTCAAGACGCCGGGTCGCGAGGACCATGTCGCCAATCGCGCGGCAATCGATCGTTTAACGGGAAGCGGCTTTGCCAAAGAACAATCTCCCAAAGACGAGGCCGACAGCCAATCCAATCAAGATCACGTCCTCGCCGAGCGGGTAATTCAGCTGTTAGGTGGCGTTGGCAATATTGCGGGCGCAACCAACTGCGCCACGCGCCTGCGCGTCGAGGTCGCAGACCCTTCCATCGTCGCGGATAACGCGTCCTTTGTCGCGGTGGGCGCCAAAGGCCTCATCATTACGGGCAAAACCGCCCAGGTGATTATCGGTATCTCCGTTCCCCGCGTTAAAGAGCATTTTGACCAGATCATGGGCCTCGAGCCGGGATTTGCGCCCGCCACCTCGACCTCCCCTGCCGCCAGCGCGGCTCAAAAGCACGGCGACATCTGCTTCTTCGATATCGACGGAACGCTCGCCTGGCAAGACCCTCGCGTGGCCCAGGAGCTTCCCGAAGACGAGCGAGACCTGTCCCCCTATCCCAACGAGGCGGTCTCGCAGGCCATTCGCGAGTTTGTCGCCAACGGCAACATGGCCTTTATCTGTACAGGGCGTACCCTCAGTTGCATCCACCCCAAATTGCTCGAGCTACCGTGGGCGGGCGTCGTGTGTCTCGCGGGCGGTTACGCCGAACTCGAGGGGCACATTGTTCGAAATGCAGCCATAAACCCTGGTCTGCTACAGCGCCTCGCCCCCTATCTTGAGCAATCGGGAGAGGTGATTCGCTTTGAGGGCCTCAATCGCGTTGTTCGCATGAGCGCAGATGCGCCCGAGGCTGAAGGGTACGCGCGCATCGTAGGCGATGCCGTCTCGCAACTCGACCATTACAGCGCCTACAAGATCCTTATGTCCACGGCACTTGCCAACCGCATCGCCCAGGATGAAGTACTCGAACCAATGCTCTGCTTTAACGAGCTCGAGCTCGAAGTCACGGAGATCTCACCCCGCGAGTGCACCAAACGAGCCGGCATCCAAGCCATACTTGGCGCCCTGGGCTCCGACCACGGCACCGTGTACGGCATTGGCGACGCAAGCAACGATGTCGCCCTTATGGAAACGGTCGATGTCGGCATCGCCATGGGCAACGCGCCGGACTTCCTTAAGGAAAAGGCCGACTATGTAACCGACAGCATCGACCACGATGGCGTCGTCACCGCGCTCGAGCACTTTGGGCTTATCTAGCCGAGCCCCTTAACTGCATTTGAGGACGGCGCGCCCCAATCGCCTTCGACCGCCGCGCGCGATGTCCCAATGTGGCAATATGTTGTCTGCATAATGCAACGATGCAACCTAAGAAAGAATGCGAGAACCCGTGTCCAGTCCGTTTACCAGCTTTTTAGCCCAGCACTTTGACCAGATCAACGACTATCTGGCCACGTTCTTTGACGGACAGGCAACTTCCGCCGATATCGAGCGCTACCTGTATGCCCCGCTCTCGGCATTTACCGCCAACGCCGGCAAGCGCCACCGTCCGCTCATCTGCATGCTCGCCGCCACCGCAGTGGGCGGCAGCTTTGAGAGCGCCCGCAGCGCCGCGGCAGCCATCGAGCATTTCCAGTCGGGCGCGCTCATCCACGACGACATCGCCGACAACGGGCAGCTTCGTCGCGGCAAGCCCTGCATGCACCTTACCGAGGGCACGGGTCTTGCCATCAACTGCGGCGACCTGGCGCTCACCATGGTCACCAAGACGGTCCTCGACGACCCCACGCTCGAGCCCAACGTAAAGCTGCGCGTACTCCACGAGCTCACCGAGATGATCGTCCGCACCATCGAGGGCCAGGCACTCGACCTGGGCTGGGTCCGCGACGGGCGCTTTGACATCTCGGTCGACGATTACTTGGATATGGCAACCCACAAGACCGCGTTTTACAGCGGAGCGACGCCGCTTGCCGCCGGAGCCATTATCGGCGGCGGCAACGAGGAGCAAATCGAAGCGCTGCGCGCCTTTGGCCTGCACACGGGCCTTGCCTTTCAGATTCAGGACGACCTGCTCAACTTGGTCGGCACTAAGGAGGCCGCCAACAAGGACTTCCGCACCGATATCACCGAGGGCAAGCGCACGCTCGTTGCCGTGCACGCCCTGTCCGATGAGCGCTACCACGACGAGGTCGAGGCAATCCTATCCTCGGGCACCGAGGACCCCGCGCAGCTTACGCGCGCCGTGGAGATCTTCCAGGAAACCGGCTCCATCGATTTCGCCCACACCTACGCGCTCGACCTGACCGCCAAGGCTAAGGCCGCCATCGAGGACGTCCAGCTCGACCCGCACGCACGCGAGCTGTTCCTCTCCATGGCAGATTTCTTTGTGGAGCGCCTCAACTAGCGGGGGTTATTAAACCTGTCAGCAGCGTTTTTGGGTACAAGTTGCTACACTGTTGAGTGCATGTTTATGCATCCCTTTGCGTTGTCTGTCCGACATACGCTCAAATAGTACGAATGGTACGCCGAAAGGGGTTCGTTCATGGAACCTATTACAACGGGCATGCAAGGAGCAGCTGTCGAGGACGTTCAGTCCCGCCTCCTGCAGCTCGGCTATACAATCGATGCCGCTGAGGTCGCTGACAAGCGTTTTGGCGCCGCCACCGAGCAGGCTGTTAGCACTTTTAGGCTCGACAGCGGTCTTGCTGCCGGTCATGCCGTCGATATTCCCTGCTGGAGCGCCCTGGTCGACGCCTCGTATAAACTGGGCGACCGCACCCTCTACCTGCGCATGCCCAATTTCCACGGTGCCGACGTGCAGGCGCTGCAGCGCGCTCTGAACGTGCTGGGTTTTGCCTGCGGCGAGGACGATGGCTATTTTGGTCCGCACACCGAGGCGGCTCTGCAGCAGTTCCAGGAAAACGTCGGCCTGTTTGCCGACGGCATGGCGTTCCAGGATACCTACGCCTACATCAACCGCCTACACCACGTGTGGGAGGGCAAGCCTTCGGTTACCGAAGCCGAGTCGCGCATCGGGTTTGCCCGCGCTGCCAACGTGCTTGAGCGCTTCCAGATCGCCGTCATCGGCGAGGACCCCATCGCGCGCAGCGTGGCATCGCGCATGTGGAACATTGCCACGGCAACGACCGACAGCAGCGGCATGATGCTGTGCGATTCCGAGGTCCCGACCGATGTCGACCTGGTGCTCGAGATCGCAAGTGATGAGCTGCCTGCCGACGCCGCACCGCGCGCTACGATCGCCCTTGCCGAATGCCACAACCTGGCCCAGCGCATCCGCACCGCCAATGTCGCCGCGCAGCAAAAGCCCGCACGCATCCGTATTGAGCTCACAGGCATGACACGCTACAACGGCACCTTCACCGCAAGCGACGCGCAGACGCTCGCCGTACGCCTGCTCGACGGCGTTTGCGATGCCCTCGCAGTTTAGGTAAACTAAACGAGTTGCTTTTGGGCAACACCACACATTGGGACGTAGTTCAACGGTAGAACTCCGGTTTTTGGTGCCGGCTGTTGGGGGTTCGAATCCCTCCGTCCCAGCCCCTAAGAACATAGCGCTCCAGGCCCATATGGACCTGGAGCGCTTTTTCGTAGGCGAACGGAGGGATTCGAACCCGCAAGGGTGCGAAGCTGAAGAAACGCGAAGCGTTTTCCAGCGCAGCACGCAAGGAGCGAAGCGACGCAGCGGCACGCGGCCGCCGAAAAGGCGAACGCGGAATCCCTCCGTCCCCACATCGACTATGGGCTCCCTATCATTTAGAAACCATCAGCCCAGTTCCGAATAGAGAGCCGCTATCTACAAAGTGCCGTGCGGTCCCGTCGGGCGGGGGCACCGGCTTAGGTTTATCGCGAGTTCCGCACGAACAGGAGGCCACTTAATGTGGCCTCCGTCGTGAGCAGGACTGTAGAGCAGGAAACCTAAACCGGTGCCCCCGCCCGACGGGACCGCACGCCCTACTTCAGACCAAGCGACCATTTCCATGCGGGAATGACTTCGATAATGCCGTGCTCCGTTTCGATCTGGGTCGCCTCGCGCAGCGTGATGATTTTTGCGTCTTTGATCCCAGTTTTTGACATCGCTATCTCAAGGGAGCCGACTTCACGCCGGCGTGTTTTCTCCGCCGTCATATCGACCGTCGCCTGGAAGAGAGCATAGGGATCTGATGCCAAGGCATCTCCAACCAGAAAATCGACCTTTTCTCGCGTCTGCGTCGGGGCCGTATATGAAGTCACCGTTTCCATGCGACCGTTTGCCGTTCGACGCATGAGCTCGGCATATATCGCAGTCTCCAGACGCTTTCCGATATCCTGCTGATTGGCGCGCGACGTCGCATACGCCATCCCCTGATCGACGGCATAGACTTTATCCATTGTCGTTGTCTTCGGCGATAGCGCCGTCGAATACTCCGGGAGCAAACCAATGAGATGAGCCTGCTGGAACAGGCGCACGAGCTCACTGATCTTTTCCCATGACGCTCGATATCCGACAGACTTTAAAGCATCCAGCAAACGGTTAACCGAGAGGTCGCACCCCGTGTTCCTCAGGCAGAAGAGCCCCACTTGGTTGGCGAGCGCGATATCTGTACGCCCACTTCGCTCAAGAATATCTCTAGCAACAACATCTCGTAGATAAGCCTGAAGCATCTGAATGCGCGAACCGGCATCAAGCTCCTGAACCCCAGGGAAGCCACCCTCTACGAGGTAACGGTCGTATGCCGATTCCAAATCAGTCCGTTGCTGCGGAGAAACAGCTGGAGCTCCAGCATCAGTAGGCATATCCGGCGTTTCAATGTGATGAAACGCACAATACTCGCGAAACGAGAGCGGATGCATGGCATGCTCCTGCGAACGACCGCGGAACTGCGTCGCGATTTCATCAGCCGAGAGCTTCGAAGAAGATCCAGTAATAACAAGCGTCACATTCTCATGCTCAGCCAACCGTTGACACACGCCCTGCCATCCATCAGTCTCCTGCACCTCATCCAAAAAGAGATAACAGCCCTTTGACCGCGCAGAGGGAACTTGCCGCCAATATTCTTCCAATATGTCGCTCATAAGCGTGTCCGGCGCAGGCCGAAGACGATCGTCGGCAAAATTGAAATAAAAAATACGCTCGGGATCGATACCGCGATCGATAAGGCGACGAATCCACTGAAACGCATAGAACGTTTTACCGCAGCGCCTGATGCCCGTGATGATATGGACAAGATTGAACGGCTTTGGCTCAGGAAGATTACCGATGACATCGTCTCGATGCACGACATGAGGAATCTCAAAGGAACGGGCCTCGGCAACAATCTCCGCAATACTCAACGCTGTAGGTGCCATGATGCTCTCCTTTCAACATCTTGAGTATATAACTTCTCGTGTAGGACGAGAAGTTATGACCGAAACTTCTCGTCCTACACGAGAAGTAGAAGGTAGATTTTCAGGCATGTCCCAAAAATCGACTTATACAAGACAGGCGCCCCAGGCCCATAACGACCAAGAGCGCCTTACATCTAGAAATAATCAGCCCAGTTCCGAAAAGCGAGCCGCATGCGACAACCACGTAGCCACAGGCCCCGGGGGAGCGGGGACACCGGCTTAGGTTTATCGCGAGTTCCGCACGAACAGGAGGCCACTTAATGTGGCCTCCGTCGTGAGCAGGACTGTAGAGCAGGAAACCTAAGCCGGTGTCCCCGCTCTCCCGGGGCCGAACGCCCTAATTATTAAGCATGCGGTCGAAGCTTCCCGAGTCGCCATCCCGATAGTCGGCAGTCATCAGGATCTCCTGCGGAATTCGCCCGCCCTCGCGCAGCACGTTACGGAACTGCACGCGCGTGACCATGGGCAGGTCTTTGATCGTCGCCGCCAGGTTCTGCGGCACGCCCTGGTTGGCAGCCGCGGGCTCGCACTCTCTGCCAGCCTTCACGCGACGCTTGTGCTCGGCAAGCATGGCGCGATACATGCCGGCATGCAGGCGAATCTCAACGACGTTGGCGTTGCGGGCCTGCTCGACGATGCGCGCGCCCTCTCGATCGATGTCGCCCACGTAGTAGACGTAGTTAAAGCGATAGCCGATCTCGGCCAGATAATCATCCAATGCGTGCGAGACGCTCGCCTTGCAGCCGCCACCAAAGATGACGCCGCCGACCTTGGTGCCAAAGAGCTTGGCATGCTTACGGCCGCGCAGGAGCTTGACGATCTCGTCGTATGTGTCCAGGTTCTCGACCATAATGAACGGCTTGTCGGCGCCCAGCGTAAAGAAGCCCGTAAAGTGCACGGGGCGGTTGGGCGCGACCTTGATCGCCTGCATGCTGATGCCCTTTTCGGTCATGCGCCTAATCAGGCGCTCGCCGTGCTTGCCGTCAAAGGCCTTCTCGTCGTTGAAAATCTGATAGGCGCGCTGGCGACGCGAGGCAACCGGCGTGTCGGCTCCGCGGTTCTGCTCAATCCAAGCCTGGATGATTGCGATCTCCTCGGCAATCTTGCGGTTGGACATCTCGTTGTGCTGAGTGCGCTGCAGAGCCTTTTTGCCGTCCTTGCCCTCGACCTTAACGATTTGAGTCTGCTGCTCCTTAATCTTGGAGAGCGCCGTGGGTGTGGAAACGACCTTGAGCAGTTGCCTGCCCAAAACGCGGGCCAGGGCAAACGCCGAGACCTCGCCATGGGCGGTCGGCTCAGACTGCTGGGCGGCCGCATCTGCTGCGGCAGGCTCGGGCTTCTTCTGAGACTTGCGCTTGGAATCGCCTTGGGCATTGCGCTCGCGTTTCGGCGCAGACGCCTGCTTCTGCGAACGCCCGGGCTTGTCTTCCTTCGCCGGCTGGCGCTTGGGCTGCTCCACCGGAGCGTCTACCTTTGCATCTTCGTCGCGCGTCGTCACTTGCTCAGCAGCCGTCTGAGCATTTGAGCCGCGACCACCGCGATGACGACGACGGCGAGGCCTGCTCGAGGTACTCTCCCCTGCCTGCTCACCCGCAGGTCGCTGGCCCTGAGCCTCCACATCGGACGCAGCCTGCGGCTCAACAGGCTTCTGCTCACGAACTTCCGGCTCGGCAGGCTTCTCAGACACTTCCGCTTGCGCCGCAGGAGCCTGGTCGGCCTTCTCCTGACGCTTTACGGGATACGCACGTCCCGCAAAACCGCGTCCGGGACGGCACGAACCCGGAGCCTTCTTGGCCGGCTCCCCGGAATCGCCCGGGGCCTCGGCAGCCTCTTCGGCCTCGTGCGCGACTTCCTGCTGCTCGGCCTTAAAGTGGGCACCGCGGCGACGCCTGGGCTCCTGAGGCTCAGCGGGCTTCTGATCTTTCACAGGCTCCTGCGGCTCGGTAACAGGCTCATTCTCGACAACCTCGGCATCCGCAGCATCCTTTTGAGCCACGGCGCGACGGAAGCGCTCCTGCTGGGCGCGTTGTTGCGCATCGCGCTTGCCGCCTCCGCCAAAGCCGCCTCGACCCGCCTTGGCGGTGAAGGCACGCACGACATGCTCATCGAGCAGCTCGTCAGTATCGACATGTTCACGCGGGGCAGCTTCTTCCGCAGCAGGCGCCTCAACGGAATCATCGACGGAAACCTCTTCGGCAACCTCGGCAGGCTGCTCCTGCGCATCGCGAATCTCGGCATTGATGGTATAAAACGCCGGGCGCCCGTTGATGCCGCTGCCCTCGATCTTGGTCACGACCTTCGCCGCGATGAGCTCATCGCGCATCGCCTTGGTGTCACATTCCTTATCGACGGAGCGGAAAATCTGCGCCAGCGCGCTCGATTTAATCTTGAGTGCCTTGCGGCAGAGCAGGTCGTAGGCAACGAGCTTGGCCCGCTCGGCAGAAAGCGACGTCTGGCTGCTCAGACGCTCAGCCAGAGCATCGACATTGTTTTGGTTATCGGAATATACCGTCTTGGCCACGGGGCCCCTTTCATATGCACACATATACTTCTACATGGTACAACGCACGCCCCTATCCACGCAAAACATCTGCGAGAACGCCCTCCGCGTTGCCTGCTCTCGCAAGAAAAAAGACCGGGCCCGCGTAATTGCGGACCCGGTCTTCCGAGTCATATAGATAGAGGATTCTATCCGTCCGATCGACTAGGCCTTGGCGGCCTCGGCGTCGGCAGGAGCCTCGGCGGCAGCGGCGCGACCATACTCGGCCTTGCCCATCTCGGACCACTCGGGCTCCTCGTCGGGCATGGAGCCGGCCTCCTTGCCGAAGAACTCCTTGAGGCAGTTGACGGCAACGATAAGGCCCAGGACCATCAGCAGGACGGCAAAGACGAGCTGCAGGCCCTTGGTGGCGGCGACGGAGACGGCAGCCGTGGTGGCGGTAGCCGGGATGGTGCCGAAGAAGCCGTAGGCCTGGACGGCGGTCATGCAGCCCATGGCGCTCTGGACCAGCGAGGTGAAGGTGCAGCAGAGCAGGAAGGCGACGGGCACGTAGAGCATCCAACCCTTGCGGCCGGTGCACTTGCAGAACACGGCGAGGGTGATCATGGTCATACCGCCGAGCAGCTGGTTGGAAGCACCAAAGAGCGGCCAGATGTTGGCATAACCGCCAAAGGCGAGGGCGAGACCGGGAAGCAGGGTGACGACCGTGGCGAACCAGGGGTTGCCGAGGACCTTCATGTAGCCGGCCTTGGACTCGATGGCCAGAGCGTCGTTGGTCTGGGCAAAGAACTCGGAGAACGAAGTGCGGGCGATGCGGGCGACGGCGTCGAGCGAGGTCAGGGCCAGAGCGGAAACGTTCATGGTCATGAAGACGGTAGCGAGCGTGCCGTCAACGCCGAAGGCCTGCATACCGCGGGAGATGCCAGCGGCGAAGATCTGGAACGGCGTGGAAGCGACACCGGCGTTGAGGACGCCGGTACCGGCGGTGTTCATGTCGGAGAACATGATGCCGGCGACGATGATGGCAAGGATGCCGACGAAGGACTCGACGACCATGGCGCCGTAACCGACCTTGACGGCGTCCTGCTCCTTCTCGACCTGCTTAGAGGAGGTACCGGAAGAAACGAGGCTGTGGAACCCGGAGAGAGCACCGCAGGCAACGGAGACAAACAGGACCGGGAACATCATGCCGGAGGCACCGGAGAAGCCGGTGAAGACCGGAGCGGTCATCGTAGCCTGGCCGTTAACACCCAGGACGACGATGCCGAGGACAGCGCAGGCGATCATGACGATCATCATGATCGAGGTGAGGTAGTCACGCGGGGTCTTGAGCATCTGGATGGGCATAGCGCCAGCGAAGACCAGGTAGACCATGACGACGGCGAACCACTGGAACTTGTCCAGGTAAACCGGGAACTGCATACCGACGGCGAACATGAGAACCATGAGGACCACGCCGGTGACGAACTCGGCAGCGCCGGTGAGGTTGAACTTCTTCTGGGCCCAACCAAAGGCGATAGCAACGAAGGTGAACAGGATGGAGATGGTACCAGCGCAGCCGGCGGCATAGGACTTGGCGTAGTCGATGGCACCGATAGCAGCGCCAGAAGCGTCAACGGCCGGGGTGAACATGAACGTCTTGCAGACCATGTCGGTGAAAGCGGCGATGACGATGATGCAGAACAGCCAGCAGAACAGCAGGAACAGGCGACGGCCGGTCTTGCCGATGTACTTCTCGATGAGCTGAGCGAGCGACTTGCCGTTGTTCTTCATCGAAGCGTACAGGGCGCCGAAATCGTGGACGGCGCCGAAGAAGATGCCGCCGACGAGGACCCAGAGCACGACGGGCAGCCAGCCGAAGGCCATGGCGACGATCGTACCCGTGACAGGGCCGGCACCGCAGATCGAGCTGAACTGGTGCGAGAACGCGGTGAAGGCGGAGACGGGCGAGAAGCTCTTGCCGTCCTTCATGCGCTTGGCCGGCGTGAGGGCCTCTTTGTCAACGCCCCACTTGTTGGCCAACCAGCGGCCATAGCCCAGATAACCGCAGGCGAGCACCGCCGCGGCAACAACCATGAGCAAAACTCCGTTCATTACATTTCCTCCTCTAAAAAGAACTTCCTAGACATAAAAAATGAGGGCCGTCGGTTGCGCTCGACGGCCCTCATCTTCATCAGCCGCCCGTTATCGTACGGGCTAGCTGTATGTGCTAACCCGCATCAGATAATTACTACGCTGATAATGTTTAGCTGATGCGTGAACATGTCTAAGAAATCCTCTTCAATCATGATGCGAACGATCCGTGCGTGTTCACATCCCCCAGTGGATGAAAAGGAGTATGAAACTTTAGTTACCTAAAGTCAACGCAAATTTGTAATGAATTTTCGACTTTTTTGCAATTCTCGGTATAAAACGCCACTGAACTCGGACTTTATCCTGCGACAGTTTTTGCATGAGAGATGCCCCTGAGAGCCGCGGGAGCCGGGCGGCGCATATGAACTTTATCGCGAGTTCCGCACGCAAAGAAGGCCACTTAATGTGGCCTTCGTCTTGCGCAGGACTGTAGAGCAGGAAACCTTATATCCGGCCCCTCCGTCCGGGGACCGCGCCGTACCAGCTACAGCGTCATGTTCGGATCGGCGTCGACATCGAACGGCGAGATTTCGCCTCGGTCGAATTTACGGCGAGCGACCTCCGCGATCATGGCTGCGTTATCGGTACAGGCAGACAAGGGCGGCACCGTTACGCGAATCCCCTGACGTCCAAGCTTCTTGATCATCATCTCGCGCAGATGCGGGTTGGCCGAGACGCCGCCACCGATGCAGTATTCCTTGCATCCGGTAGCGTGCAGTGCGTTTTTGGCCTTCTTGTACTGCACGTCAAAGACAGCTGCCTCAAACGAAGCTGCCAGATCGGGCAGGTGAATCGTGCGCCCGGCCTTGGTCTCCTGTTCAATGTAGAGCGTCACGGCCGTTTTAAGACCCGAAAGCGAGAAACGATAGTCTCCCCTGCTGTTAAGCGCACGGGGGAAATCGATCGCGCGGGGATTGCCCGTCTCGGCCAGCTTGGAGATGATGGGGCCACCGGGATAGCCCAGACCCAACGCCTTGGCTACCTTGTCGAAGGCCTCGCCCACAGCATCGTCGAGTGTCTCACCGAGCACCTCGTAGTCGCCCCACGCCTTCACGTGCACGAGCATGGTGTGCCCGCCCGAGACAAGCGTGAAGATGAACGGCGGCTTGAGGTCGGGCTGCGCCAGCAAGTTGGCAAACAGATGACCCTCAAGATGATTGACGCACACGAGCGGCTTGCCAGCAGCGTAGGCAAAGCCCTTGGCGAAGGCGACGCCAACCACGAGCGCGCCCACCAGGCCCGGACCCTGTGTCACGCCCACGGCGGCAAGCTCGCTGGGGGCAATGGCTCCATCCTCAAGACCAAGCGATGCTGCGGCATCCTCGAGCGCCGCATCCACGACACTCACAATCACCTCGACGTGTTTGCGCGAGGCGATCTCGGGCACCACGCCGCCAAAGCGGGCGTGAAAATCAATCTGCGTCGACACCTGGTTGGCCAGCATATTGCCATCCGCATCGATAATCGCCACGGCCGTCTCGTCGCAGGAGCTCTCGATAGCGAGCACTAGGCGGCGGCGCTCAATTTCGGCACGCTCCCCCTCGGAGCGCCCAGGCGCAGGCAGCGGCCACACGCGCTGCTCTGCCGCCGTCGGCTCGGGCGAAGCATTGTCGACCGGAAGTACCAGGGGCAGCGGGGCCGTCATGACGATGGCGTCCTTGCCGGCACCATAGTAGCCGCGGCGACGGCCAGCCTCGGTAAAGCCCAGAGCGTTATAAAGCGCGATCGCTCCCTCGTTGCCGTCCTCGACCTCGAGCGAAGCCGTGGTGCAGCCGAGCATCTGGGCATCATAGCTCACATGCGACAGCAGCTTGCGGGCAATGCCCTCACGGCGATGTGCCGGGTCGACGGCGACATCCAGAATCTGCACATCACCGTCCACGACCATACCGCCGGCAAGGCCCAGCAGCTTGCCGTCGTCGTGTGCCACCCACCAACTACGCGGCGCAGCGACGTCCTCGCCCAGTTCGGACAGGAACATGCCCGGCGTCCACGCCTTGTGTCCGGCACCTTCAAAGCAGGCAGCCTCTAACGCGCTCGCGCCCTCGGCATCCGCCGCGCCCATGGGGCGGAACTGCAGATGACGACCGGCGAGCTCATCGGCAACGCCCGTAATTTCGCTCTGCGCACTCTCGGCAAGACCAAGACGCTTGCGCTCGTTTTCCTCGGCATCCGAAAGGCGCGTGTAAATCGGCAGGACGCGAGCCGGATCGCCGTCACCCGCAGCGTGCGCGAGCAGCAAGCCCTCGCCCGAAGGCCACCACAGGTCGCGCTCCACGCAGCGGGCGATCTCGTCCTCACCCAGCAGCTTGCCATAGCGCACGAGACCGTCGCCGGTCAGCTGAACCTGGTCCCAGTCCGCTGCTTGGCGCCACTCATCGAGCGCCACGGCGGCCTTGACCACGTGTTCGCGCTCAAATTGACGCTCGGGGCCCTCATCGACCAGCATATACAGCGCCGGATATACCTCACCGCGCATAGCATCGGCCAAGATATCAAGCTTGCCGCGCACGCCAGCCTTCCACGCCGTCCAAGCGCAAGCGTCGAGCGTCGACACGCCCAGCAGCGGAACATTGGCACCACGCGCGAGGCCCTTGGCAGTGGAGATGCCGATGCGCACACCCGTAAAGGACCCCGGGCCGCGGCCGACCACATAGCAACCAACATCGCTGCGATCCAGACCGGCTTGAGCCAGCACGCCATCAACGGTATTCACGAGCTCAACGTTGGCGTGACGGCGACACATGTGGTCGCCACTCACGAGCTTCGTCTCGCCCGTCTGCCCATCAATCCAGCTTGCCGCGCAGGCAAGCATGTCGGTCGAGGTATCGAGCGCCACCACCAGCGCGTTGTCGTTATGCAAGCTCATCTTGTACAGCCCTATCAATCAAATGGGAAAGCTCCATTGCGCGGTCACCGTGCGCCTCAAGCGTTATCGTTCGCACATCGCTGTCGCCCTCATCACGCTTGAGCGTCACCGAAAGATACTCATCCGTCAGCTCGTCCTGGAATTGTTCGCCCCATTCCAGCAGGCAAGCACCCTCATAGCCCAGCACATCGAAAATGCCCGTATCCTCGAGCTCGTAGGCATGCTCCAGGCGGTATAGATCAAAGTGAAACAGCGGAATACGACCTTGATCGTGAACGGCCATGAGCGCAAACGTAGGGCTCGTAACCATATGCCCATCGCCCAGCCCGCGCGAGACGCCCTTGGTAAAGTGAGTTTTGCCCACTCCCAGGCCACCGGTCAGGATGAGCACATCGCCGTCCTCAAGGCACGGTGCAATTAGCTCGCCAAAGTACTCCGTATCGGCAGCGCAAGTCGTTTTGTAAGTACCTACCCCCAGGCGCTCCAGGGACATATATGCTCCTTATTATTCCGAGACGTCCTCTGGTGCGGGATGTCGCTCCAGATAGTCGCCCAGCATCTTAAAGTCTTCCTCCAGCAGCTCCTGCCACGCCGGATTGCGCAGCGCTGCTGCCGGATGGAACGTGGGCATTACTACAAAATGCCCCATCTGGTGGAACCTGCCGCGCAGCTTAGTAATGCCAATCTCGGTCTTAAGCACAAAGTGCGTCGCGGGGTTGCCGAGCGTCACGATAATATCGGGCCAGATGCTTCGAATCTGCTCACGCAAAAACGGCGAGCAAGCCAGCACTTCCTCGGGACGCGGATTGCGGTTTCCCGGCGGGCGGCACTTAAGCACGTTGGCAATGTAGACGTCTTCGCGTTTGAGGCCCGCCAGCGACAAAATGCCGTTGAGGTCCTCGCCTGCCGCCCCCACAAAGGGCTCGCCCTGCAAATCCTCATTGCGGCCCGGCGCCTCACCAATAAACATCACGCGAGCGCGGGGGTTTCCCACGCCAAACACGATATTGTGACGCGACTGGTAGAGCTGGCAGAGGTGACAATCGCCCAGAACGGCCTCAATTTCCTCGAGTGCGACCTCACGTGGTGCCTGATGGGTATGGCCGGGGATGTGCATGACGCCCATAGCGGCTCCTACACGTAGACCTTGTCGAGACGCATGCCAAAGCCGCAGGCGACCTCGTAGTTAATCGTTCCGCGCAGTCGGGCCATCTCGTCCATAGTGATCTCGGCATCGCCATCGCGGCCGACAATGATCATCTCGTCACCATACTCGGCCTCGGGAATCTCGTGTGCCGGGTTGGACTGAATGGCGACCATAAACTGGTCCATGCAGATATTGCCAACCTGATGCACACGCTCGCCGCGATACAGCACATCCATACGATTGGAAAGCGTACGCGATAGGCCATCGGCATAACCGATCGGCAGCGTGCAGATCTGAACGCGCGTACGCGGTACGCGGTAGGTAAAACCGTAGCCCACGCCCTCACCCATCGCAGGGTGTGCCACGCGCGTCACGCGCGCATGGACGCTCATAACGGGATCAAGCTGCATCACGCGGCCACTCAGCTCGCACGGCTGCATGCCATACAAGCCAACGCCGGCGCGAATCATATCAAAATGCATCGAGGGGTCGAGCATCGAGGACGGCGTGTTGGCGCAGTGCACGATACCGCACTCAAAACCCGCATCCTTAATGGCCTGAACGGCCTCGGTAAAGCGCTGACACTGCAGCTTGTAGTCCCAGCCCGAAGGTTCATCGGCCGTGGCGAAGTGCGTAAATACGCCGTCGCACTGAATACCGCGATGGAAATTTATACCGCGGACAAAGTCGAGCACCTGCGTGTAGTGAACGCCGATACGATTCATGCCCGTCTCGATGGCGAGATGATACTTGCCCACTTTGCCCGCCGCGACGGCACATTCGCCATACGCAAGAGCAAAATCAGACGTATAGACCGAAGGCATGATATCAAACTCGAGCAACGTCGGAATGGCCTCGATAGGCGGCTCGCTTAGGATGAGGATGGGTTTCGTAATCCCGCCCTGTCGGAGCTCAACGCCCTCGTTAACCGTCGCCACGGCAAACATGTCGGCACCGGCCGAATACATGATCTTGGCGCACTCAACAGCTCCATGACCATAAGCATCGGCCTTGACCACGCAGCACAGGCGCTGACGTGGATTCAGCAAGTTCTTATAGGCCCTCGTGTTGCGACGGAGCGCCCCGCGGTCGATCTCGACCCAGGACCAGCGCGTCAAATCGGCTTTATTCATGATTAGTCATCCGACCCTTCGTCCATGATTCCCAGATCTTCGAGCGCATCCTTTGCCGCCAGTTCCATGGCCGGACCGATCAAGTCGATAAGATCGGTCGCGATGACGCTCTTCTCACCATACTCCGTCGCCGCGGCAAAACCGGCGTAGCTGTGAAGTGCGACGGCGTACGAATACAGCAACTCCCAACGATCCATCTCGTCGCGCATGGTGGCAAGCGTGCCGGCCAAAATACCCGCGAGAACATCACCCGAACCGGCAGTTGCCAGAGAAGCCGGACCCGAGAGCGGCAGCAGCACACGCTCAACGCCACAGATAGCCGTCGTCGGCCCCTTGGCAATGACCACCAGATTGTCAGAGCCTGCAGCCCAGACAACCTTCTGCGCGGCTGCAATCGCAGTACCAAGGTCGTTCACCTCGTCACCGGCAACCAGACGCGAAAGTTCACGATAGTGCGGCGTCATAACCAACGGCTGCTCGCGACGATACATCTCGGGATTACTATCAATACCGTCAATGGCAATCTTAGCAAGGCAGTTGAGTGCATCGGCGTCCAAGATAAGCGGCACATCAAGCTCGAGCAAGCCCGAAACCACCTGCATAGCGCCGGCAGATGTCGTCATACCGGGACCGCACAGTACACAGCTGTACTTCTTTGCAATCTCGCACACAGTCATGCGCGCAGCGGCGCCAAAGGAGCCGCGGGAATCAGACGGAATAGCAAAGACGGGAATCGAAGGAAGTGCCATGCGAATAAGATTGGCGCAGGCGTCAGGAGCCGCGACTGCCACGTAACCAGCACCCGCGCGAGCTGCAGACTTGGCCGCCATAATGGCAGCACCAGGATATTGCGCAGATCCGGCGACAATAAGCACAGAGCCACGGGAATACTTATCGATATTCGTAGGTAGTGGAGCAAAGTAATCAACTAAGTCACCGGGCTCGACAATCTCGGCGGCGTGGTCGACATCATCGATGACCTCGTCAAGACGGTCGTAAAGATTGCCGCAGATCAAATCGCCAGCATACTCAGGGCCATCAGCGCTATACAGACCAATCTTGGGCGCAATCATCGTCACCGTATGCTCGGCACGAATGCAGTCGTCATCAACAACGCCCGTCTCGGCATTCAGGCCCGAGGGGACATCAATGGATACGACACAATCGGCGCATTCATTGACCGTAGGAATCCAGATGGAGAACGGCGCACGCAGATTCCCGTGGAAACCGGTACCAAAAATGGCATCAACAACAACATCGGCCTTATCGATCAAAACCTCGAGTTCGTCACGCGAGGGGCCGACACAAACGTGCACATCGCGGCCGGCAGTACGACGAGCAACATGACGTGCCAGAGCAGCAGGAATCTCATCCGGCTCAACCGGAGAAACGATATCGACGTCCACACCCTTATGGCTCAAAATATCGGCGGCAACCCAACCGTCGCCGCCATTATTACCAAAACCGACCAGAACGAGAACCCGATCGGGATTGAGCTTCAAGACCTCGTTGGCGGCAAACTCACCCGCTAGCTCCATAAGCTCGGCCTTCGAAGTCCCTTCGCGTTCGATGATGTCCTCGAGACGAACGACTTCTTCGGTACTCAAAACCGGTTTCATCTATGCTCCTAGCGTATCTTGCGAAGCATCGCCCAGGTGCTCCGTCAATGCTGAATTCTGCAGCTGCTCAAGCTCATCTAAAACAGAGCGAGCCTCTTTAAATGTCTGCGCTACGCGTTCCTTGGTGCTCACCTTTTCTTCCTTAGGCTTAGGTCGAGCATCTTCGGTAATCGCGATGGCATTCGCAACGGCTAAGTCTCCTGTAAGCGTAATGGAAAGAGCGACCTCAACAACACCCAGCTCTTGAGCGATCTCGAGTGCACGGCCCGAAAGCAGCGCCTTCGGTTTGCCGAGTTTATCGCGCGTTACCGAAACATCCTTGCGACCCACGCCTTGACTAAAACCCGTGCCAAGAGCTTTAAGCACCGCCTCGCGCGAAGCAAAGCGGCTGGCATAGTGAGCAGCGGGACGCGATGATGCATCGCAATAAGCACGCTCTTCTTCGGTAAACACACGCCGAGCAAACGACGGCGTCTTTTCAAGAATTGATTTCATGCGGGAAATCTCGACGATATCAACGCCGATACCAGCTTCAGCCATGTTCACCTCCATATCGCACAGACTAAGTTATTGTAGCCCGTTCACAGAAGATGCGACAAACGAGGGTTATAAAACACAGCTACTATGTGAGACAAAAGCCCGCAAACGCAAAAAGGGGGGAGGCCGCGAGGCCTCC
>URAD01000016.1 GCA_900545745.1 uncultured Collinsella sp. | reverse complement strand
TTGAGCGGAGCCGTGCTGTTTTCCATACGCGATAGGTCGAGCATCTGCTGCACCAGACGAGCCAGGCGACGCGTCTCGGAAGCAACGGTCTCCAAATGCTCATCGTCGGTGGGATACACGCCATCCTGCATGGCCTCGACCGTTGCGAGCATGGCCATAAGCGGCGTGCGAAGCTCGTGTGCAACGTCTGAGGTCAGGCGCTTCTCGTGTTTCATATCCTTCTCGAGCGAAGTGGCCATCTCATCGAAGGTCTCACCCAGCTGATCGATCTCGTCATCACCGCGCAGCCCCGTGCGAGCCGACAGGTCGCCGTCACGGATTTGCTTTGCGGTACTGGTGATGCGATGAATCGGTTTGGTGAGCATGCGCGACACGAGCGATCCGATAACGACCGAAATGCAGATTGCAACAACCGCGGCGAGGGCCATGGCGTTAAAGGTCTTCTCCCTAAACGCAGAGTCCGCCTTGGTGAGCAGAGCGTCGGAGCCGATGGCCCACAGCTTTACCTGTCCGACATGCTCGCCGGAAGACGTTACAATCTCGACGTTAGCAACGCTATCGGAGTCGGTTGGAGCAGACGAGACCGGGCTATGCGATGCCCTCTTGCCGCTCGTGTCGTCGGTCGTAGCCTGGTTTTCGCGTACATCGGCGGTGGCGCTTGCCGAGGGCCAGGAATCGTCATAAACGATCACACCCTTTTTATTGACGACCTGCATGCCCAGATCGTCGGAAACCAAACTCGACGTTGCGACCGTGCGCAGTTCTCCCGCGGTCCAAGAGCCGTTTTCCTCATATGAGGTCGCCAACTTCTCGGCAGCGGAATTTGCGATTTCGACGATATTGGAGCGTGTGTAATCCGAAAAGACCGTGCCCCACACAACAGAGACAACGCCCACCAGCACCAATACCGTCATGAGCGATGTCAGAGCAAAAGCAAGTGCCATGCGCGAGGGATAGCTCATCGTTGGCCGTGAATCGGAACGAGGCGTGTTCCAACTAGCCTTGGAACCCGCCTCGCTCTCCTGCTTGTGCTTTTGTCCGATTTCAAAGCGCGCAGGTGTCATATGTGATTTCCCTATTTCTCGTCCGACTTATCGGTCTTGGCCGGAGCCTCGAAGCGATAGCCGACACCATGGACGGTGTAGAGCCACTTGGGCTTCTTGGGATCATCGCCCAGCTTGGCGCGAAGATTCTTCACGTGGCTATCGATGGTGCGCTCATAGCCCTCAAAGTCATACCCGAGCACTTTCTCGACCAGCTCCATGCGGTTATACACACGGCCGGGATGGCGGGCAAGCGTGGTGAGCAGCTTAAACTCGGAAGCCGTCAGATCGACTTCCTTGCCCTCGACCAAGATCTTGTGGCCCGAGATATCGATGACCAGATCGCCGAAGTCGAGTACCTCGACGGCGGGCTCGTCGGCCTGATGGGCACGGCGGAACAGAGCGCGAACGCGGGCGACGAGCTCGCGCGGCGAGAACGGCTTAATCAGATAGTCGTCGGCGCCGAGCTCAAGACCGATAATACGGTCCTCGATCTCGCCCTTAGCCGTCAGCATGATGATGGGGACATCCGAGGTATCGCGAATGGTGCGGCAAACGCGCTCGCCGGGAATCTTGGGGAGCATAAGGTCGAGCACGACCAGGTCGAACTGATGCTTCTCGAACTCCTCGATCGCGGACTGGCCGTCGCCGACGCCCACAACCCAGTAGCCTTCGCGCTCGAGATAGGCAGCGACGGCGTCACGGATTGCCTTCTCATCCTCGACCAGCAGAATCTTTTTTGCATCTGAAGCCATAACACGGCCCCCCTGTCTCAATTAGCTAAGAACAAGCCCATTTTAACGCACCTGAGCCCGCCGGATGCCGCTATGACGCGGCAGCTCGGCGGGCGGTACTCACAATTACAACGCGTTTATTCCCCTGTTGGCGCCTTTTTAACCCCTCTAAGCTTAAAGAGAGAATAGGCGTGCAGTGACCGTCTCTGGTATACCCTGGCTGTTGCGCACCGTGGCGTACGTAAGGAATGAGTCCGATTTTCCCGCCGTAGCTGGATAATCGCCATACTCCAAAGCGCGGTCGGGCGACAGCAGCGAGCCATAGGTCTTGGCAGAGGTGTCGATCAGGAAATGCGACGCCTGTACCTTAACAAGGTATTTATTCTTCTTGCCAGCTGCACATGCGAGCGGCTCGCGTGACAGAAAGAGGTACGGCCCTCCCTCATTACCGATATACGTGCCCATATTGCCCAGGCTGCCCACGCCGCTATAGGCCGCCTCGATAGAAAACACGAAGGTATCGCCCATATACACGGCCTCGAAAGGCGAGACTGACGAGGGAAGGACTAGCTGGGCACGCTTGGTGTTGTTGCCGTCGGTCAGATCGATTGCCGTTATGCCGTAGTAGACGCCCTCGTCGTTGCGGACACGCGGCGAGATGGTCAAAATGCCGTCGCTCGCGCGCGGGGCCGATGCAAAGCGGCCCGTCGATTTCCAAATTGTCTCGGCCTTGGATTCATCAAGTGAGCGACGATAGCAAAACGAATCACTACTCGTTTTATTGCCGCCTGCCGAAGGCATTTTATACCAGATAACCGATGACCCGAACGCCGTAAACAGGGGCGGATCATAGTCCTTGCCACCTCGATCGAGCTCAACCACATCGCCAGAGAGCGAAGCGCCCGACAGATTTTGAGCGTAGAGTTTCCACGATGAATTGGCAAAGTTCATCTCAACCCACGCGAATACGCCGTCGCCGGCACGGACATCGTAGAATGCATATCCCGTGCCCTCGATAGGATCCTCGATTAATGTGGTAAGCGAGCCATCGCCCAGGTTGAGCACACCGAGTGTGTTGGCGTGCAGTGCCGATGCAGGCGCCATCATCGCCGCGGCGTAATCGCCGTCGCAGTAGTACAGCAGCGTACCCAGAGGCAGCGTCCACGACGACGCCGGCTCAAGATCGATGTCGACTGCCTCGTACTCATCCGTAATCGAGATGATTTTGGAATCGTCCTTGATAACCTGCGGCTCGCCGGCGGCATCATCGCTGGTGCCCGTTTTTTTCGAGCATCCGGCAAGCACCGTGGCAGCGCCCGCGGCAGCCCCACCGAGTACAAAGCCGCGACGCGATATTCCGTTCTTGATGTGATCGGCGATACCCATTAGGCGATCTCGGCGCGAGCGGCCTCGATAGCGCGTGTAAGCTGGTCGGCGCAGGAGGTCTTTTTCATACCGCAGGTATTACCGGCGAGAACCTCGATTACGCGATCGGCAGGAGCGCCCTCGACCAGCTTGGAGATAGCCTTGAGATTGCCGTCGCAGCCGCCGGTAAACTCAACGCCCATCACCTTGTTGCCGTCATCGGAAAGGTCAAGGTGAATATTGCGAGCACACACGCCCTGAGGCTTGTAATCAAACGAAATCATGCGATCCCCTCTCAGAATGTTATTCGAGACGACTATTATCCCCGTCTTTCCCTAAATGCAACGAGGCGCTTTGCCGGCAACACACATTACCAGCAAAGCGCCCTAAAAAGCTAACGTTATGCCCGAACCTACTCGAAGCTCAGCTGCTCCAGACGATCAAAGACTGTGTCGATACGAGTGAGGAAGTCCCACGGATCAAAAATCTCGTCGAGCTTCTCCTGGCTGACGGTGCAGCGCGGGTCGGCCTCGAGACGCTCCTTAAAGGTGGGGCCGGAGACACAATCCTGTACCTCGTGCCAGGTTGCCATGGCGTTCTCCTGCACAATGGTGTACGCGTCCTCGCGGGTGATGCCCGTGTCGACGAGGGCGAGCAGCACCTTGGAGGAGAAGATGAGGCCGCGGGTCTTATTGAGGTTGGCCATCATGCGGGCGGGGTACAGCTGCAGGCCGTCGATAACGCGGATGAGGCACTGGAACATGTGGTCGAGGGCGATGAAGCTGTCGGCCTGGGCGACGCGCTCGGCAGAGGAGTGCGAAATGTCACGCTCGTGCCACAGGGCGACGTTGTCGAAGGCAACCTGCGCGTTGGCCTTCACGACGCGCGACAGGCCGCAGACCTTCTCCATGGTGATGGGGTTGCGCTTGTGCGGCATGGCGGAGCTGCCCTTTTGACCCTTACGGAACGGTTCCTCGGCCTCGAGTGTATCGGTCTTCTGCAGATTGCGAACCTCGGTAGCGATGCGCTCACAGGTGGCCGCGGTGGTGGCAAGAACGCCGGCGAGGTAGGCGTGATGATCGCGGCTAATAACCTGTGTGGACAGCGGGTCGTGAACCAGGCCCAGGTGCTCGCAGACATATTCCTCGACAAACGGCTCGATGGAGCTGTACGTGCCGACAGCGCCCGAGATGGCACCAAAGGCAACGTTCTTGCGGGCATCCTCAAGACGGTCCAGATCGCGCTTGAGCTCCCAGGCCCAAGAGCCAAACTTCATGCCAAAGGTCATCGGCTCGGCATGGATGCCATGAGTACGGCCGGCGCAGAGCGTGTTGCGCTCCTCGAAGGCACGACGCTTGCAGATCTCGCCGAGTTTTTTGACGTCCTCGATGATCAGGTCGCAGGCCTGGGTGAGCTGGTAGCACAGGGCCGTGTCGCCCAGATCGGAGCTGGTCATGCCATAGTGAACCCAGCGGCTGGGCTTGGGGTCGCCCTCGGGAACATCGGCATCGATGTACTCCTTCATGTTGGTCAGGAAGGCAATGACGTCGTGGCGCGTGACTTCCTCGATCTCATCGACCTTCGCTTTCTCAAAGTTGGCATGGTCGCGGATCCACTGGGCCTCGTCTTTGGAAATACCGATCTTGCCGAGCTCCGCCTGGGCCTCGCAGGCCAAGACCTCGATCTCCTGCCAAATGGCGTACTTGTTCTCGAGGGAGAAGATGTGTCCCATCTCCGGGCGGGTATAGCGATCGATCATAGCGGCTCCTTTTTGGTTATTGGCACGTTGGTCGTAACCCAACCATTGTACCGTGCGCAGGTGCAAGTATGGGCAGCAGGCATTAACCTAACATTTTGCCGCAAGAGCGGCCATGGGGACATCCGCGTATTTGCTTCGCAAATCCGCACCGGCTTCAGGCGAGCCCCTCAGCTTCACGAAGCCGAAGGGGAAGACTTTGTTGAATTAGCCGTCCCCATGTCTCCCGTGCCCGGTGGAGCGGGCAACGGGACGTCTGCGTATTTGCTGCGCAAATCCGCACCGGCTGCGGCCGCCTATCGGCGACCTTGCCTGCTCGCTATAAACGCTTCGCGTTTATTTAACGCTCGCACCCTGTCGGGTTCGAGTCCCGGCACTTTATTGAAAAAAGCACGGTAACGAAACGTTACCGTGTCTGAAATTCGAATGGAGCGGGCAACGGGACTCGAACCCGCGAGTGTCAGCTTGGGAAGCTGATGCCTTACCACTTGGCGATGCCCGCATATGTGGGGGATAGTATAACGCGGTTGTCTTGTTCGATACAAGGGTGGCGATGCTTGTTTTAGCTGTGGAGATTCGTTTGAAAATCGCGTCAATTGTGGAGACGAGGACCTTTGACTTCCTGTTCTCCTTATCTTCTACCTGCGCTTTTGCTTGATTGTTGTATTTGAGCTCAATTTGTCAGGAATTGGGCAAGCTTTTGGTCAGGCTCCGGTACTTACCCGCATGAACCTCGGGGGTAGCCTCATCCTACGCGTCGCAGCCTCCCCGTGCGGCGCACGAGGGATAAGGAGCAGCCATGTCCAACGCACCCACGCACTCTGTCCACAGCGCAATTGCAACAGGTCCGCTGCTCCTGCTCCTCTTCCTGCTTTTCGGCTGCCTGGCACCGGGAGCCGCATTTGCCGTCGATGGCTACGACCAGCTCGGCTTCCGCACTATTAGCGATGATTGTGGGCCCTTCTTCATCGGCAAGTATGAAGCTCAAGACACCTCGATTGCCTACTGCATGAACCAGGAGCGCCCCGGCCCCACCAAACCGGGTGGCCCATGGCTCAACTTTGATCAAGGCTGGGTGTGGCTCGACGACGAGTTCGCGGCAATCGTTTGTCACGGATATCCCACCACCACGTCGTTTGGCGGTTACCATCTTTCACCCGATCGCGCCCGCGCCGCCACCCAGCTTGCCGTATGGATGCTCAACGGCACTACCCATGTCGACGGCACCTACTCCTACACGACCGCTCAGGGTAAAACCAAGAGCGGACACTTTACCGCCGACAATGAAGTCGTGGCGGCTGCGCGGTGGCTCCACGACAGCGCAAAATCAGGAAGCATCAAAGCCGCTCCGCACCGCGCGCGACGCTATCTAGGGGCCGTATCGGGCGGCAGCAAACGTCAAGACATGCTCTATGTACTGCCGGCGGTCTCTGTTTCCTTCCAAAAGCAGTCTGCTAACACCGTTATTACCAGCGGAAACAATACCTATCAGTTTACCGGGGCAACATTCGATATTTTTGAGAGCGCCAGCGGCGCGCGTGTCGGCACCATCAAGATGGACAGCAACGGTCGAGCGCAAGCAACACTTCTGCCCAACACGGCATACTACCTAGTTGAAACGAAGGCGCCGGCCGGCTATGTCCCCCGCCACGATCGTATTGCCTTTACCACGGGGAATGACGGCGGGCGGGTCGCCATTGATGAACAGCCCGGCACCATCAACCTGCGTATCGTAAAACTCGATGCCGCGACGAATGCCGGCCCCCAGGTGGGATCTTCACTCGCAGGAGCAGAGTTCACGTGTGTGTCGCAATCAACCCCTGGATGGGCACAAATCCTCACGACCGACGAAAGCGGTCGGGCCGCCCTCGCCGATGTCCCCTTAGGAACCTTTACCATCTACGAATCAAAAGCCCCCGAGGGCTACCTGCCATCCAACGACAGCTGGACCTATACCGTTGGAGCCGACCAGCTCGGCGATTCAGGCGTGGTCGAGATCGAATCTCGCGTTTCCGATATCCCCATTGCGTTTAACCTTGAGATTTCCAAATTCAAGGATTACGGCAATAGCGACCAATCCGGCCTGGAGCAGCCGGCGGGTGGTGTTGTCTTTGAGGTTGTCAGCAACAGCTCTCAGCAGGTTGTTGGCACACTGATCACAAACATCTATGGCTTTGCCTCCACCAAAGATCAGCCCGAAGCATGGTTCGGCACAGGCAAGCGACCCGCCGGTGTCCACGGAGCCGTCCCATACGACCGTGCCGGCTACACGGTTCGCGAGGTTCCGGAAACCGTCCCCGAGGGTTTTAAACGTGCAGGGGAATGGACCGTCGGGGCCAATCAGATTTCCGACGGCGCCGAGCTTCAATATATCGTGGACAACCACGCTCTGTCGACGCATCTCCAGATTGTAAAACGCGATGCCCAAACAGGCGCTTCTGTTCCCCTAGCCGGATTCACCTTCCAACTCCTCGACAGCAATCACGAACCTGTCTCACAAACTTGCTGGTATCCAGCACATAACGTAATGGACACCTTTACGACTGACGCGACCGGGACCGTCACACTGCCCGAATCGCTCGTGCCGGGCACCTATTATGTACGCGAAACCTCGGCCAAAGAGCCCTATCTTGTCGGCGAAGAGATCGAGGTAAACATACCCGCCGACATGAACCTAACGCCCGTTGCAATCGCCTCGTATTATGACCACGCCGCGACCGGAAACATCAGGATCGTTAAAACCGATGCCATAGACGGCAGCAGCCTCGCGGGCGCCGTCTTTGAGATCCGTGCCTCGGGTGATATCGTGCGCCCCGACGGTAGCATTGCCGCGCTCGACGGTGAGACTGTCGCGACCGTCACGACGGATGAAACTGGAGAAGCACGCGCGGGCAACCTCCCACTGGGATCTGGCACCGCACGCTACGAGGTTGTCGAGACTCAAGCGCCGGCAGGCTTCTTGCTCGATCAGACAACCCATATTGTCGACCTTACTTATGCCGACCAGAAAACACCCGTTGTAGAAGCACGGCTTAACGTATCCGACGATTACACCAAGGTTGATATCTCCAAGGTCGATGCAAGCGGTGAGCAGGAAGTGGAAGGCGCACAGCTCGCCTTATATGGTCCCGATAAAACCGAAATAGACTCCTGGACCTCATCCGACAAGCCACACCGCGTCGAACATCTTGCACCCGGCACCTACTCGTTGCGCGAAATGATGTCTCCGCGGACCTATGACCTTGCCGAGGAGATAACGTTTGAAATAAAGGATACGGGAGAAGTCCAATCCGTCGCGATGAAGGATGCGCCCATCGAGATCAAGGGGCAGGTCGACAAGCGTCAGGAACTTGTCCAACCTATCGAAAAGGGCCTGTTGGCTAACGGCGATGGTAAAAACCGTGCCGCGATGCAAACCAATACGGACGGGCTTTTCTCCTATACCATCGACGCTCGAAACGATTCAACTACCTGGGTTGATGAGTTCACAATTACCGATGATCTTGAGTGTGCCGAGGACGATACGGCGAGATTCGTCTCAATCGAAACCCCCGTCGCCATCGGCGACCTCAATGGTCTGTGCAACGTGTGGTATCGCACGACGCCGTTGGACTCGACAGACGTCGATGAGCCGGCAAACGCGACACTTGACGATGGGCACGAAAATCCTTGGCTTGAGTCCGACGAAGTAAGGGAGAGTCTGGGTGAGGATTGCCGCCTCGTCGATTACGACGGCTGGCACCTCTGGAAGGCGGATGTCTCGACCACGGAATCCACCACACTCGAGGCGAAAGAACTCGACCTTGCGTCCAATACCGTCGTAACGGGCATTCGAATTGAATACGGTGCGGTAGCCGCCGACTTTACGACTCGAAGCGATGTGGATTCTTGGACCCGCGATGATCTCAAAGATGAGCACGACGACCTTGACGATGCCAAAGCAATCCTTGGCACAGACGCTCGGGGCGCAGTCGTACACATGCAGGCAACGTCGGCTTATACGCCCCAAACCGCACTCACCAACAGCGCGCGCGTCGATCTTTGCCGCAACGGCGGCGGCGATAAACTTGAGTCACATGACGAGGACAGCGTCATTCAACGCTGTACCCTACCGCAGGACCTACCGGCAACAGGATCAGCTCCCATCGCCGCTTGCATCACCGCGCTCCTGACCTCGGGTGTCGCAGCCCTATGGTTCGCTCGCCTTAGGTCGATCCCAAAGAAGCGCTAGCGCGATGAAAAAGCGGGCAAGACAGTCCCCTGGCTCGCCCGCTTTCAATCATGTAAATCGCCGTATCTACTCTGCAGACGAAGATCCACCATCAACGATTGCTTGCTCGGACTCAGGAATCCCATCGGCACCCGTACTCTGTTCTTGCTCCACCTCTTCGCTGATTGCGGAGGCGGGGGTCGAGCCCTTTGCACCCACGATGTAGGCAGCCCCAAATCCTAACGCAATGGCAATCAAGGTCAAAATCACGTAGACAGGCCAATGGCGCTTAATAAACGAAAACACGTTGACTCCTTAGAGCTCCGTCTACGAACGGCGGATAACCTCGGTCACGACCTCGGATACCGTGGCAATGTTCGTCGGGTTGACATTGTGGGGCAGGTCGTCCTCGGTACGAGCGCAAGCCAGACGCGTGCCGTCCACGCCGGCGATGGTGAGGGCTCGGCGGCTCGCCTCAAGCGCGGCATAGGCATCGGTCTTGGCATAGGGCATCTCGAGCGCGCCACAATCGACATGGAACGACTTGCACACCTTGCTGACCAGGTTCATGATGCGGCGATCGCCCTTGAGCAGCTGCTGTTCGCCCTCGACCGTCACCACCGAAAGCCTGCCAGCGCCGACGGATTCAAGATTGATAAAGAATACGCCGCGGAGCTTATCGCGATGCGAAGCCAAGAAGGCCTTCATGCCGGCGCCATCACAATCCGAGGCGCCGGTTGCCACAAACCAGATATCGTGACCGAGCAGCTCATCATCGCCCATAGAGGCGACAGCCGAGAGCATATCTTCGGAAGAAGCGCCATCGGAAGACGTAGCGCCGCCCTTCCAGCCATCGTTATCGTCCTCGAAGTTATCCCACGAACCGATACCGCGACCGGACTTCTTGGCATCGTAATCGTCTTCGACGCCCAGCCAATCACTCATGCTGTCCTGCTCGTTTTTCCTTTTACGACCGAACAGGCCACCCAGGCCGCGTTTGCGAGACTTGGGTGCCGATGTGGGTTCGGGACCCTGGGCAGTAGCAAAGGGGTCGTTGACCTGGGCAGAGGGATCGGGAAGGTCGAACAGCGACGTGCGAGACGCAACGTTTGCCTGCCTCATAGACGGCAGCGACGGATCGGGGACCGAAGCCAGCGGAGACGAGGAAGGTGCAGGCGACGGTGCCGACGCCGGATCGGGAACATTTATCTGCGGACGCGGCGATGCCTGGGAGGAAATCTGGGCCATAAGGGAATCGACCGTTTCGTCCTGGGTGGGAGCAACATTGGCAACCGTGGCACCGGAACCACTCGGGGTCGGCATGGTGAAAATCTGCGTGGAGTAAGGCCTCGACTCATCCGTCTCGGGAGTCTCGGAAACCGCAGGCACTTCCTCCTGCTCGACCTCGGTCGAATCACCTTGATCGGCTGCCGCGTATTGCTCTTCGTCAGAGTTGGCCTCGACGGACTCGTCCTCGGCGGCATCTTGGATTTCGGCAGCATCAATGGGCTCGTCATCGTCTGCCGCGTCGCCCTGCTCATCGGAAACAGGAAGGGGCTCGGCAATTGCGGTGCCTTGCTTTTCAAACGTTATCGTGGAATCGAACTGCGCGGCATCAAACGACATGGTGCTATCGACGTGCTGCTGAGCCTCGAAAGACGTTGTTGCCTCAACAACATCCGCTGACGTCGGTTGCTGGGACTCAAAGGACGTCGTAGCTTCGGCAGCGTCGACGGGCCCGGACTGCATAGCCTCGTTCTGCTCAAACTCTTGCGCCGCGCGCTCACGTGCCGCCTCGGCAGCCTCGCGTGCGGCAGCGCGCTTCTCCTCGAAATCGTCGACAAATTTCCTGCCCTTTGCAAGCGCACCCTTAAAGAAGCTGGAAGCGCTGGCGCCAATCGAAGAGAACGCGGATGCAATATCGGCATGGGGCGTTGCCGCGGGAATCTCGGCAGAGAAATCAGTATCGCTCTCGTAAGACACGCGCCTCGGCTGTTCAACGTAATCGTCGTCAGACTCGTCCGCAACGTCTTGCGCCGGCGCGGCGGGAGCCAAAATGTCCAGTCCTGCCGCGGGATCGATCGCAGACACCGCCTCGGGCTCGGCAACGGCAGCGGTAACCGCGGCAGACTCATCATCCGCAGTGACAACGGGCGCAGGCTCGGGCTCAAACGTCGGCTCCTCGCCCTCCTCGTAATCGAGCGTGCAGGACTCGGGAAGCATTCCGAGCGCACGGATGGCATCCGAACCAAAGCGGATGTTGCCGGCGGCGTTGCGATAGAGCTTGGGCTCGGGCTCGGCCGCGGCAGGCTCCTCCGCCGGCTCAGCAGCGGGAACCTCGTCATTGAACTCTTCGGCCTGGACAGCCTGATTCTGATCCTCGGGCACGATGGCGCCAATCAGCGTCTCGTCGGCAGACGCACCCTCAAAGCCCTCGATCTGCTCGTCAAAAGCCTCGCCCTGTTCGGGCTCGGTTTGAGCGTCGGGAGCAATCGGCTGACCGAACTCGTCCTCGGCGTAGGTAGGCTCTTCGTACTCGATGGTGTTGCCGTAGTCGTTTTGCTGCTGGGCCGCGGCATACTCCGCCGCCGCGCGCGCCATTTCCTCGGCACGACGTTTCTGCTCCCCAAAATAGGTATCGAACGGAACATCGTCGGGAAACTCGTTCTCGCCCTGGAAGGGAGCAACGTTGTCCATAACGCCGAGCATAGCGGCGACAGAAGACTTGTTGCACACCGCGCCGGACGTATAGGGAAGAACGTGGCGGTTAGAGATGATGTTTGCCGCGTTGGCAAGTGCAACGAGGGAAGCGAGGATCGCGACAATCCACAGCAGAACCTTGAGCGCGCCGGGGAGCGGCAGGATACGCAGGATGGCAACGGCAGCAGGGGCAATCGTGGCAACGGGCAACAGCTTGGCGATGAGCGCACGATACGAAGCATAGGGCTCGCGGGCGAGCAGCTCAGCACGGGGAGAGTCGTAGTGTGCGACAACGACCACCGGGCGGTTGCGCGGAGACGCGAGCGGGCCCGAGGCCTTGTGGTAGGCGATGACATTTTGGCTCACGCCCGTCTTGCCCAGGCGCGAAACCACGGGGTGGCCCGTGCGCTCGAGCACGTAAAGAACGGCGCCGACAACGGCCAGCAAGGTGCCGACCAAGCCGATACCGCCGCCGATGCCCATCAGCAGGGCGCCGGCAAACGCAAGAATACCGGTAACGGCAAATGCCAACCTACCGGGCGCCGGGGCATTGAACTCCTGAACCTCGGGATCAAAGCCGTGGTTGCGGAAGATCTGAGCGATATCCTCGGCAGCCAAGCGCTCTTCTTCGCTGCATGCCGGCGTAATGCCGGTGTTCTGCAGCAGGTGGTTAATATAGTTCTGGGTGTTCGCCATGTGCGCTCCACATCCATAATCCGACAAATAGGCCCAATGCATGCACATTAGAACCGTATATAGTCGAAAGTATACCCCGAGCGAGCGCAAACGACCGAATTCGAGTCATCTTAACGCCCCGAGCGGACAAGGATATAGCCTAATCTCCATATCGGACTAAAATCATGGCAGCAAACCACCTTCTCATGCGAGGACTCTATGACGGCAAGCGACGCGACCGCGACAATTAAAAAGGGAAGTTCGGAGCCCGGTTTCGATAAAACGGCTCAGCGCATCCTCAATCTTTTCTTTGTGCTCAACAGCTCCCCCGAACCGCTGACGACCGAGCAGATCGTCTTGGATTCTGACCTGGGATATGGCTCGGGCAACATCGACTCGGATAAGCGCAAGTTTCGGCGCGATCGTGACAAACTGCTCGAGCGTGGCATCTTAATCAAGGAAGTTCGCCCCGCCGGTGCGCAGGAGACCGAGGAAAGCTCGTGGACAATCGACCGCGAGCACACCTTTGCAGCAGGCGGCCTCATCACCGCAGACGACGCCGATATCCTGCTCAACGCCATCGACCAGACACTAGCGGCCGGCTCATCCACTTTTGCCGCACCGCTTGCCGATATTCGCTCCAAGATTGCCTATCTCACCGGTAGGACGACGGTGGACGAAGCACCAATCCGCCGCTCTCCCACCGTCGATGCGGTATGGAGCGCCTTTGCCGAGCGATGCGCGCTGCGATTTTTATATCAGAACGGACGCGGCGAGCAGAAAGAACGTACCGTCTGCGTCTACGGCATGTTCGAACGCGAGGGCGTGGCGTACTTCTGCGGCCTCGACAATGTCACCGACGGCATCAGGACATTCCGCTGCGACCGTATCGTTCGCGCTTGGCGTCCTTCGAAGGCCTACGCCATCCCTGCGGACTTCAATCTCAACGACTATCTGTTCTTTGAATTCGATTTTGCCGACCGACCGCCCGTTGCAGCCACGTTCTCGTTCGCCCCTCAGACGCAGATCGATATGATCAACGGCCTCACGCGCGGGCGAGGTGAGCTCGCACACACCGATGCGGGATGGACCTGGACCGTTGACGTGCGTGACCTTGAAGCCGCCGCCTCATTTTGCATGGCCCACGCCGTGGACGGCATGAGGCCCGTGGCCCCCAAATCGCTCAAGCAGGCGTGGAACCGCCTCATTGAAAGGACGGTGCACGAGCATGCCCGTGCGTAAACTCACCAGCGAGCAGAGACTCTCGCGCGCCATCGACATCATGGAGGCCCTCTACGCCGCCGGCGAGAGCGGCATGACACGAGCCGAGATTTGCAGCCGCTTTGACATCACAGGGGTGTCGCTCGACGAGATTCTCGAGATCGTCTCGACGCTCGCGGACCGAGAATCGGGCGCGCGCATCATCTGCGAATGCCGCGGCGAGCGTGTGGTCCTCACCGGCGACGCCGGGCGTGTTCTACCGTTGCGCCTGAGTGCCGCCGAGGGCGCTGTGCTCGACCACGAACTTGAATCGTTGGGGATCGAGCCACAGACGGCAGCCCGGATTCGGCATGCTCTTCTACCCGAAGAGCTCGGCTATAACCAGCGCGTCTTTGACACCGTCAACCACGGGTCGCACTGGCAGCAGCTGAGCTGCGCCATTCAGGACGGCGTTCGCTGCCGCATCTCGTATCGCTCGATGGACGATGCACGGCCACGCGAGCGTCTGGTCGACCCCTTGCGCATTACGGCAAACGGCGACCAAACATACTTGATTGCCTGGGACATCGCAGTCGATGAGCAGCGCACCTATCGCATGGATAAAATCGAGGGACTCACCTTGACGGAAGACTCCGTCGTGTCTCACGCACCGGACGTCGCATCCCTCCACGATTCCCTTGCCCGGACGCAGCATAGCGCAAAGCTCCTGATGCCATTCGATATGGCGGAGCATCTGGACTGGGCCGGCATCACCCTAATCGAGCGCAGCGGGGCAGACACGGCAACGGTAACCGTGCATTACGGCTCCGAGCGTTGGCTACTGAGTCAGATAATCGCAGCGGGCGGAGCCATCCGCATCTTGGATGAACCCGCCCTGTCAAAGCGTCTGTGCGATATGGCAAAAACCCTCGTCTGTCCGCTTTAGCGCCGCCGCTCGTGGCGTGCGCGCCACAGTTGCAGATAGTGCCCGATCTGCGCCGATTCGATGCACTGGTAGGAGCTCGTGGGCAGCGACGTTAAGAACTTCTTTCCGTAGCCCTTCGTCACTAGGCGCGGGTCGGCCAGAATCAGCACGCCGCAATCGGTCGACGAGCGGATAAGGCGGCCGGCCGCCTGCTTGACCTCGAGCACCGCCTCGGGCAGCGAATAGCGCGCCCAAGCGCGGTCTTCGCGCAGGTTGCGCTCGCACGAGAGCGGGTCCGTGGGGCTCGAGAACGGCAGCTTGGGAATGATGACGCAGCGCAGCGTCTCGCCGCTGGCGTCGAATCCCTCCCAGAAGGCCTTAAGAGCAAAAAGCGACGAGGTCGGCTCGTTGATAAACCGGTCGCGCAGGCGACGAGGAGATGAGTTGCGCTGCTGGCAGTTGAGCTCCAGACCCGCACGGGCCATTTTGGGCTCAACGCGGGCGTACAGGTCTTCCATGTCGCGCCGATTGGTGAACAGCGTGAGCACCGATCCGCCCATGGCAAGATGGGCGTCGACCAGCACGCGCTCGAGCGCCGTAAGATAGCTCTCACGATCGCGCGGATCGGGGATATCGCCCGCAACGACTACAGCCATGTTCGAATCGAAGTCGTAGCTCGAGTCCAAGTGCAGCGATGTGGATGTTGAAGCACCAATGCGATCGAGGCCGACCGCGTGGTTAAAGTGTTCAAAGCTTTTGGACACCGTCATGGTCGCCGAGGCAAAGATAGCCGTGTGAACCTCGGGCAGCCATTCGGTTGCCAAGGCCTCGCCAATGTCGATGCGCTCTGCGGTCATTGACTCTCCGCCGGCACGCAGCCTGCGATTGACCTGCAGCGAATACACGTAGTGTTCATCGGTGCCATCAATGATGAGTTTGAGGTTCTCGGCCAGCTCGTGCAGGCGGCGCGAGATATCACCCAGGTCGACAACAACCTCGGGCTTGTCGGCGGCGACGGCTTGCACCAGCGCGTCGACGCTCTTGTCAGCCTGTTCCAATGCGTCGATGGCAGCGTAGGCCGACTGTAAGAAATCATGCCAGTCGTCAGATTCGCGCAGCTCGGGGCCAATCCATAGATTGGCATTGTCATAACCCCCACGGGCACGGCGGCCGAGCTCGCGAACGCCATCGAACACGTCGGCGATTGCCATGCTCGCGCGCGCAACCGTCGACGTTGCCTTGGCAGTAAGGCCCAGATAGAGCGTAGAGCCCTCGGAGGTTGCCAAATCACGGGAAACCTGGCTTAGCGCGCCGGTGCTCGAGCCACCCAGGCGCTCAAACAGAACGCGTGATTCGTCCGCCGACACCACGCGCGCCCACTGACGGCGCGCCTCGCGCTCGATAGAATGGGCCTCGTCGATTACCCAATGACGAATCGGAGGCAAAATCCTGCCCTCGGCCGCGACATTGCGGAACAGCAGGGAATGGTTGGTGACCACCACATCGGCATGCGCCGCACGGCGACGAGCGCCGTGGACCAAACATTTATCAGGGAAAAACGGGCAGAGGCGACGAGCACACTCGCGCGAGGCCGTCGTAAAGTCGGGGCGGTTGACGCTGCGCCACCGAATGCCAAGTGAGTCGAGGTCGCCATCGGCTGATTGGCAGACGTACGCCATAATGACCGCGACCGCCGTGAGCGTGTCCGCCGGATCGCGCTTGGTGGTAATCTCGACCTGGCCGCGACTCATGCGCTCAAGCTTGCGCAGGCACGGATAGTGGTCATAGCCCTTGAGAGCGCAAAATGACAGGCCACCGTCCAGTTGCTCGGCAAGTTTTGGCAGCTCATGGTACATGAGCTGGTCGGCAAGATTGTTCGATTTGGTCGCAATACCAACCGTAATGTTGTTACGGCGTGCTGCCTCGGCAAAAGGCACCAGATAGGCCATCGATTTACCGACGCCTGTGCCCGCCTCAATTACACGATGAGTGCCCGTGACCAGCGCATCACGGACCTCGAGCGCCATCGCGATCTGCTCATCACGCGGCTCGTAGGTGGGGTACATGCGATTGACCAGGCCACCTGGCGCATAGTCTGCCTCAATCTCCTCACGACTCGGCATCTTGAGTACCGGCAGTTCGTCGGCGTCCACCCGATCGTCGGCGCGATCGGCCTTGAGAACGTCAGCACGAGCGGCGCTGAGAGAGAAGATATAACCAGGGTTCTGCCCCGCCAAGAATGAGAAGATTGGACGATAGGACCAAGGCACGTCCGGATGCATGTCGGCTAGGCGCGCCATGAGGCCCTGGGGCAAGTCGGTGAGTGCCACGAGCAACACGCGCCATACGCCACACAGGGCGTCGACGTCGGCATTGGCACGGTGTGATACCGAGTCACAGCCAAACAGATCGGCCATAAAAGACAGCTTGTGCGAGGCCAGGCGCGGAAGCGCGATGCGCGACAGCGCCAGCGAATCGATCCAAATATCGCTCACGTTGACGCCGCCTTTGACCGACTCGATAAACGAGCGGTCGAACGTGGCGTTATGTGCGATTACCGGGCAACCACCGACAAAATCGGCGAGAGCGGCTACGGCCTCAACGGCCGACGGGGCATCTGCCACATCGGCATTTGTAATGCTCGTGAGCTCGGTAATCTCGGCGGGAATCAGCTGTTTGGGATGCACGAAGGTATCGAAGCGGTCGACGACCTCGCGGCCCGAAAGACGGGCCGCCGAGATCTCGATCAGCTCATTGTCCTGCACCGAAAGACCTGTGGTCTCGGTATCGAGGACGATCACATCTTCCTCGATAAGGCCGAAGGACTGCGTTTTGGCGCGTTCGGCAAGCGTGGCATAGGAGTCGATGACAAACTGCGGCGTTCCTGACGAAACCGCGTCCTCGATTAGCATGCAATGCCCGCTCGACGAAGGCCCATACGGATCAGGCTGTCACAGACCTGCGGGAACGTCATGTCGTCGGTGTGGCGGATCTCATCCGGATACAGCGACGTATCGGTCATGCCGGGAATGGTATTGGTCTCGAGGATGACGGGGCCGTCCTCACTCACGATAAAGTCGCTGCGCGAGATACCCAGGCAACCGAGGGCCTTGTGAGCAGCGCAGGCAAGCTCCTGAGCGCGAGTGTAATTCTCGGGTGAAATCTGCGCCGGAATGCGATGGATGTCCGTAGGGTCGACATACTTCACGTCCAGATCGTAGAACTCGCAGTCCTTGGGCTTACGAATCTCGACAATCGGCAGAGCGCGCACGTCGTCCTCGCCGTATACGCCGACGGTGATCTCGGTACCCTCGATGCACTTCTCGACCAGCACTTTGTCGCCGTACTCAAACGCCTTGGCGATTGCCGCGGGCAGCTCGGAGGGCTCATGGACCAGGGAAATGCCATAGCTGGAACCGTTGACGGCCGGCTTCACAAAGCAGCGCTCGCCACAAACCTCGACGATATGATCGATATCGACTTCATCGCCCACCTCGAGTGCGAGGCCGGGGGCAATGGGAATGCCCGCCTTGGCGTACAGGAGCTTAGAGACCTCTTTGTCGGCACCGCAGGCGCTGGCAAGCACGCCCGAGGCCGTGTAGGGGATACCCAGGGTCTCCATGGCGCCCTGCATGGCGCCATCCTCGCCGCCGGCACCGTGCATGGCGATAAACGCCACGTCAAAGCCGCCGGTCGCCATGGTTACCATAAAATCATCGGCAGCCGTGTCGAGCAGCTCCACCGAAGTGTAGCCGGCTTCCTTCAGTGCCACTACAACGTTCTTTCCCGAATTGAGCGAGATCTCGCGCTCAGCGGAATGACCGCCCGCCAAGACCGCTACGTGCATGTTCTCTAGGCTTTTACCCGGCATGGGCAGACTCCTCCTCTATAATTTCTGCAGCTGATACCATATTGTAGCGATACCCTCTACGTTTCCCCAAAATCGAAAGGCTTCCATGAATCCCAGGACTAAATCTCAGGACATTCGCGACTTGAGCCAAAACGATATTCGCGAGCTCGTGGCCGAACTTGGCCAGCCCGCCTTCCGCGCGAAGCAGCTCATCGAATGGGTCTTCGAGAAGAACGTTTGTTCGTTTGACGATATGACCAACCTTCCCAAGGCTTTCCGCGAGCAGCTTAAAGAGGCTTTTGCCTTTGACACGCCCACTGAACTCACCAAGCAAGTTTCCAAAGATGGCTCGCGCAAGTATCTGCTCGAGTACCACGACGGCGTTTCCGTCGAGACCGTCGGCATGCCCCGTCGTAACAAGCTTTCCGTCTGCGTTTCCACCCAGGCAGGCTGTGGCATGGGCTGTGCCTTCTGCGCTACCGGTCTCAACGGCCTCAAGCGTTCTCTGACCGCTCAAGAGATTGTCGACCAGGTACTTCATGTATCCAACGACTTTGGCGAGCGTGCCACGAGCGTTGTCTTCATGGGCCAGGGCGAGCCGTTTGCCAACTACGACGAGGTTCTCAAGGCGCTGCGAATTCTCAACGACCCCGATGGCATCGGTATCGGCGCTCGTCACCTCACCGTCTCTACCAGTGGCGTTATTCCCGGTATTCGCAAATTTGCCGACATCCCCGAGCAATTCACGCTTGCTGTTTCACTGCATTCCGCCATCCAGTCGACGCGCAATAAGCTCATGCCCGGTGTTAAGAAGTACACGCTGCTTCGCCTTCACGAAGCGCTTCAGCTCTACACCGAGAAGACTGGCCGCCGCCCGACCTATGAGTATGCAATGATCGAAGGCGTCAACGATACGAATCCCGAGATGCAGGCGCTCTGCGACTTCTGCGAGGGAACGCTGTGCCACGTTAACCTCATTCAGCTTAACGACATCGAGGGCAGCCAGCTCAAGCCGTCGCCGATTCATAAGGTTGAGGATCTTCAGCGTCGTCTTGAGTCCCGTGGCATCGAGACCACGATTCGTAACTCCCGTGGTAACGATATTGACGCCGCTTGCGGACAGCTGAAGCAGCGCTTCAAAGTTCAGAAGAACGCATAGGGGAGTCGCACCCCAAAACGTTTCATGTGAAACATCGAACGGCCACGGTTGCAGGATATGCAACCGTGGCCGTTTCATTTAATAACCTTAATTTTGAATCAGCTGCTGCTGGTCCCATTTTTACGGTCAAAATAAGGGGTCCTTGCCTCGTGAATCAGACAAGGACCCCTTAGAATAAGCTGAGTAATTGTTAGGTACCTAATAGCCTACATTTTCCCATTGGTTGCTGACCCAGCCTTGATTAATCTTGGGATTCTTCGTTACCTGAGCAGTACGCATGGCAACATCTTCTGTCATAACATCCATTTTCTTTTTGGAAGTATCGACGATATCTTGCGCGCTACGAAGCAAACGACCTCGAAGTTCATCGTCTGTAGCGATCCTATAGCCAGCAAAGGCACCAGCCACGACAGTCGTCACCAATGCAATCGCTGTTAAAATCTTATTCCTCATCTTGGCCTCCTTGATCAAACTGAATCATTTCGCCAAGAATACGAGAGAGCTCTTCCTCGTCTTTAAACTCAATCTCAATCTTATTCTTTCCACGCGAGCTCTTCACACGCACGTTGGTATTAAAAACCTGACGAAGCACGCGGGCAGCCTTTTTAAAAGACTGAGGCGTTGCAGGCCTCGGCGTCTTAGGTGTCTCTCCGGCAGAAAACAACGGAGCAAGATTTTCTGTCGCTCTTACGGAAAGGCCCTCTGTAACAACTTTCTCTGCAAGTCGAATACGCGCGTCCTCATAGGGAACTGCAAGAATCGCACGTGCATGACCAGCAGTAAGTTTGCCCTCAAAAATCATCTGCTGAACTACTTCGGGGAGATCGAGAAGACGCAGCGAGTTTGTAATTGCAGAGCGTGACTTGCTTACTGCCTTTGACAATGCCTCCTGGGTCATCCCGCTGGCATCAATGAGTTGGCGATAGCCCTTAGCCTCTTCGACGGGATTCAGATCAGAACGCTGAAGGTTTTCGATAAGAGCAAGAGCCAGCATCTCTTCATCATTTACCTCTTTAATGATGACTGGCAATTCTTCAAGGCCAGCAAGCTTTGACGCCTGGTAACGACGCTCACCAGCGATGATCTCATAGCCGTTTCCATGTTTGCGAACCAAAAGCGGCTGCAAAACGCCATGTTCTTGGATTGACTCGCTCAACTCGCGAAGTTCAGTTTCGTTAAAGTGAATTCGCGGCTGATTAGGGTTGGGAACGACATCCTCAATAGGTAGTTTTGTTTCAGATGCGGCATTTGAAGCCGATGCAGCCGAACCGCCGGTCTCATACTCGGCCTCTGAGACCAAAGCATTGAGTCCACGTCCCAATCCGCCACGTTTCTTTACACTAGGCACGCTTGATCACCTCTTTTGCAAGGTTCATATATGCTTTTGCACCCTTATTTTGAGGTGCATAGGTAATTACCGGTTCTCCAAAAGACGGAGCTTCGGAGATTTTAACCGTACGGGGGATTAGCGTCTTAAACGCCTTATCACCAAAGTACGATTGAACCTCCTCAACAACCTGATTCGATAGTGAAGTACGCGAGTCATACATGGTCATAAGCACACCATAGGTGTCTAAGCCCTTGTTCAGCCGTGATTTGACCATCTTCATTGACTCAAGCAGCTTCGTAACGCCCTCGAGTGCGTAATATTCGCACTGGATCGGAATCAAAACGCTGTCTGCTGCGGTCAAAGCGTTGATAGTAAGCAGGCCGAGCGAAGGAGGACAGTCAATGAAAATAAAGTCAAACTCGTCCTGAATCGGCTCAAGCAAATCTTTGAGGCGGGTTTCACGAGCAATTGCGCTTACGAGCTCAATTTCCGCGCCTGCAAGTTGAATTGTAGCCGGAATAACGAATACCTTTTTACAATTTGTATCAAGAACAAGCGATTCTGCCGGCACATCATTCAACAATGCATCATAGATGCAGTGATCAAGGTCTTCTTTTTCAATTCCGAATCCACTGGTGCTGTTTCCCTGCGGATCAAAATCGACAATCAGTGTCTTACGACCCTGCTCACCCAGTGCTGCTGCAAGGTTTACAGCCGTCGTTGACTTACCGACGCCGCCTTTTTGATTGATGATTGCAATGATACGCGTGTCTTTTGCGCTCTTAGAACGCTTAACGTCGCGAAATCCCACGGTCCCTCCTGGTGTGTATTAAAGCTGTCAAACGGAGGATGTTTCACGTGAAACATTCCGAATCGATATCAACCGCCATGTTTCACGTGAAACACTGCAAGTTGTTAGTATCCATTATGTTTCACGTGAAACATCTAGGCAAGCGGATTCTTCTTTGCCACGCCATTTGCACGAGGCAATGAGACAGATGCTGGATGACTCTTCTTAAGAACAATGAACTCCCTGTGACCCAAGCCTTCAGGTAAATCAATTGCGTCATTCAGAAGCAAAGTGAAGCCGCAAATCTTAGCTGCTGACATGCCGGAAGCAAGCTCCTCATCTGAAGGATTGCCCTTGGTTATAACAAATAGCCCTCCATCCTTCAGATACGGAGCCGCATACTCAACAAGAATCGGTAGAGGGGCCAGTGCGCGGGCGGTTACAACAGAGAACTGCTTCTTATGGCTCCGAGCATATTCTTCAAGACGATCATGAACCGCATGGGCATGTTTCAATCCAAGAGCATGGACAAAGGAATTTACCGCATCAACCTTCTTGCCAACAGAGTCAATATAAGTAGCTTTACGATGCGTGGTTATGGTTAATGGAATACCAGGGAAGCCCGCACCTGTTCCCATATCGAGCAAAGCTCCCTCAGGAGCCTTGTTGATATAGGGGAGCAAAACAAGTGAGTCGAGGATATGAAGTACTGCAGCATCTTCTACGTTAAGAATACGGGTGAGATTGGTTGTCTTATTTGTTTCTAGAACCAAATCCAAATGCTGAATACATTTCCTCAGCCCAACATCAGTTACGCTCAAGGAATACTCTTTGCAATAGAAAGCTAGACGACTCAACATCTCGTCAGCTTGCTGATCAGTAAGTACTAACAACGAAAGCTCCTTTCTGACAAAAATCAGCGTATCGAGAACTTTTGACAAAAAAAGGGGACGTGGAAACCACGTCCCCTTAGCATAAACTCGAGTAGATTATCGAGCAACAATCACCACATGGCGATCAGGGTCAGAACCCTCAGAATGAGTATCGACGGCATCATTGCCACGAAGTGCAATGTGAACCAGTCGACGCTCGTAGGCATTCATGGGCGGAAGCGAAACACTCTTATGAGTGCGAATGGCACGCTCGGCAGCAGACTGAGCCATGGAGGCAACCTTGTCCTGACGGCGGCTCTTGTATCCCTCGACGTCCACTACAACCGGATACCTAAAGCCAAGTTTGCGGCTCACCAGCAAAGAGAACATAACCTGAAGGGCATCAAGGGTGCGACCATGACGGCCAATGAGAACAGCAAGGTCGGGAGCCGTTACATCCAAAATCAGCTCACCTTCGTCGCCCTCATACTCATCGATAGGAGAGTTGGCGGCATCGAAGTGCGAAAGGATGGAACGCAGGATGGAAATAGCAACATCGGCAATGGTGTCGAGCTCCTCATCGGTCAGCTCTTCACCAGCCTTGTAGCGCTGTGCAATCTCGGGATAATCGCCCGCGACCTGCGGGGCAACCTCCTCAAGCATATCCTCGATGATCTCTTCAGACATAACGTACTCCAAAAGTTAGGTACCTAAATAAGATTGATATCCCACTACTTCTTCTTGTGCGGGCGCGGCTTCTTCTCTCGACGAGTGACCTCAACCTGCAGCGGAGCGTTCTTAAGACGCTCCTCCTCATCGGCCTTCGCCTTGTCGATGACCTTCTGCGTCACAAAAATCTGCTGGATAACCTGCCAAGCAGACGAGACGTCGTAGTACAGCAGAACACCAACGGGAAGGCTCCAGCCCATCCAAAGCATCATGACCGTCATGACAACGGCCATCATACGCATGCTCTGAGCCTGCTGGCCGGTCTGGTTGCGCGACATATAGAGCTGCGGAATCAGGGTCAGAACGGCGAACAGGATCAGGCAAACCAGCGCAGGCAGTGCAACCATAAAGCCATCGGCAAAGGAAGCACTCGGCGTGGTGGTCAGGTCGGGCAGGATGTTGAAGAACGAGAACGTGCCGTCGTTAAAGTACTGCGGCAGGTTGCGCAGCAATGTAAACAGGGCGAACAGGATAGGCATCTGAATCAGCAGCGGCAGACAGCCAGCCATGGGGTTGAACTTGTTCTCGCTGTAGAACTTCTGCATCTCCTCGGCCTGACGCTGGGGATCGTCGGCATAGCGCTCCTGGATCTCGAGCATCTTGGGCTGCAGCACCTGCATGCGAGCCGTCGACTTGGTCGACTTGAGCATGAGCGGCGTCAGCAGCAGACGGATGATGACCACCAGGATGATGATGGACAGGCCCCAGTCGACCGCAAAGGTCTGGATGAGCTTGAGCAGCTCGAAAAGGATGTTAACGATCCAATCCCACATGTAAGTTTTCCTCCGATAGCGAGTGCCCGCTAGGGCACAGGGTCATAACCGCCGACGTGCAGGGGATTGCAACGAGCGATGCGCCTCACGGCAAGCCAGCAGCCTCTCAAAACACCGTGCTTCTCAATCGCCTGGATGGCGTATTGCGAGCACGTTGGGTAATAAATGCAGGCGTCAGGCAATAAGGGCGAAATAACCTGTTGATATATGCGAATAGGAGCGATGGCAACACGTCGCAAAACGTGATTGCTCATCGCTCCTCCCCGGCAACGCCGGCGCGCTTCATAAGCGAACGCAACGCCTTGTCCATCTCCTGCGGCGAGGAAACCCTCGTCTTGGGAGTTGCAAACAAGATGATGTCATAACCCGCAACGGGAAATCCGCAGCTGCGGGCGGCCTCGCGCATCACACGCTTAGATCGGTTGCGCACGACGGCACAACCGAGTCGCTTAGCACCAACGAAGGCGACCCTTCCGGAGTCGCCTTCGCCAACCGATTCACATATGGTCATTCGAATCAGAGGGTGATTGAAACGACGCCCCTGACTGAACACATGCTCGAAATCTTGCCGAGACTTAATAGTCTTCATGCGAGATGTGTGTATCGCTGCTAGACAGTGAGACGCTTGCGGCCCTTGGCGCGACGACGGGCGAGCACGGCACGACCACCCTTAGTGGCCATACGGGCACGGAAGCCATGGGTCTTGGCACGCTTACGCTTATTAGGCTGATACGTACGCTTCATCTTAAGTTCCTCCTGCTGCATTTCGAGTGTCCGCGGGGACGCGGACGCAGATATAGACACGTGAGCTTGAAGATTGTAGGGAAATCAATGTTCAAATGTCAAGAAATCAAAGGTAAAAGGTTGCGCAGTTCACACGGTTCCCCCATAAGCACAACCGAAATTTGCGCCTCATGGCAACCTTTCACGATATTTCATCGAGTTTTCAACAGGTCATGTTGGCAATGTTGAGAACTTTTCGCCCGTTTTCCAAAGTTTTCAACAGGTTTTGAAAAGTTGTCGAAAGATGAGAAACATTGCGCGGTGAGCTACTATTTGTTCGAAACCTTTTGGAAGATTGCGAGCGGCATGTCTGATGACTTTTACACCATGGTCGATTCTGGAGACCCGGCACCCGACAACGAGCACATCACCGGCGTGCGCGAAGAGCGTGCGGAAGGCGAGCAGACGACCACGCAGGCGCCAAAAGCCATGTACGCCGCGCGTATCGCCGTCTATGACGACATGCTGTCGACACCGCGTGTGATCGTCATTGATCCGCAAGATGTCCGCACGTATTTGGAAGAGACTACCAACACCGTCTACCAGTGCATGAAAGAACAAGGTGGCCATATCTCGCTCATGGTCATCCGCGAGATTGTCGAAAACTTTATCCACGCGCACTTTGCCGAGCCCATCATCTCGATTCTGGACGGCGGAGACACCATCCGCTTTGCCGATCAAGGACCCGGCATCGACGACAAGGAACGCGCTTTCGACTTTGGCGTTACCAGCGCAAACAGCAAGATGAAGCGCTATATCCGTGGAACCGGAGCAGGGTTTCCCATGGTGCAAGAGTATTTGGAAAACGCCGGCGGTGCCGTATCCATCGAGGACAACATGGGCAACGGCACCGTGGTTACGGTAAGCCTGGACCCTAAACGCGTGCAGGAAATCGAGCGCGCCGGCGGACGCGGTGCTGCCGTGCGGCCCGAGACGGAGCAGCCCACATATCCCCTGCCGGGAGCTTTTGCGCAGCAGCCCATGGCAACGCAGCAGATGCAGCCCCCCGTGGGGCAGATGCAGCATCCCGGAATGCTTCCCACACAAGAGCCCCAGGCGGCATCTATGTCGATGCCGCCAAACATGCCAGAGGCCATGCCGCTGGCTGATCAGGATGCAGCAGCAATGCAGCAGGCGACGGGGGCGCCGGGTGGCCAGCAAATGGGCTATCAGCCGTACCAACAGGGATATCCATATCAGCAGATGCCGCCACTGGGGTATGGCCAGCAGTTCCCGCAGCAGTACCAGCAGGGATATCAGCAGCCGTACCAGCAGATGCCGCAGCAGCAGTACAACCCCTGGGCCCAGCAGACGCCTCCGCAGCCTTACCAACAGTGGCCTCAAAGTTTTCAACAGCAAATGCCGCCAATGCAGAGTTCTCAACAACCAGCAGCTCAAATGATGTATTCTAATGCAGCAAATCAGTATGCACAGCCACAACCGGACGTGTTCGTAAGCGATCGCGGCAACGCCGCGCTGGGCTATCTGGCGCAAAATCAAGCGTGCGGTGCAACCGATCTGGCGAGGGCGTTTGGAAACTCGGCCCCCACTTGGTCACGCACGCTCAATGACTTGGCGCAGGCCGGCTTGGTCATCAAGCATGGCCAGAAATACCATCTGACCGAACTCGGCGCCGCTCGCGTGCGAGCTCAGAGCTAAAGAACGGGAGAGACAGTGGACGAGGAAGCAAGCATCATCCTGGGGGATGCCATCGCCTTTTGCCAGCGCGACGGCCAAGATGCACGCCTCATCAACATGCTGGGGCAATCGCGCGCCATAAGCCTGACCGAAGATACGCTCACGATCGAGGCCCCCTCGCGCTTTGCCATCGCGCAGCTCAAAAAGCATCAGCCGACTATTGAGGCCTATCTGGAAGAAATCGCCTTTGCACCGATTGCACTCGACATCGTGGCACCGCAAGGCGCCGCGACGGAATCCGCTGCCGCGACGGCGCCGACCACGGCTCCCGCTGCTTCCCCGGCGGCGCCGGCCTCCGCAGGCGACGTGCCGACAATCGAGCACCAGCGCAGCGATGTTTCCCGTGAAACCATGGCACCGTTGCCGGCCGCGGCGGCGACGTCAACGAACGCACCCGTCACGCACATGCCCATCGCTCACGACGCAGCGGCGGGCGCGGATTCGGGCATTGCAATCAAGAACACGCTCTCGGCCGATGATTTTCGTCGCATGATGAACCAGATGAAGGGCGGAGCGCCGACTAAATCCACGCAAGCTGCGACCCCCGCCTCATCCATGCCAGCACCGACCGTGCCGGCCGAGCAGAATATGGATGGAGCCCCGCTCGCCGCGAACTCAAAATTTACCTTTGAGAACTTTGTCTACGGCCCCGAGAACAGCCATGCCTATCGCTCGGCACTCAAGTTTGCCGCCCTCGCGGACGAGCGCGGCACGTGCACATCACTGTTCATCTACGGCAAATCGGGCCTGGGCAAGACGCACCTGCTGCTTGCCATCAAAAACGAGCTCGCCGAGAAGTCGCCCGAGATCAAGGTCAAGTATGCCAACTCCCAGGCATATCTGGACGACCTGATGACCGAGTTCGACCGCCAAAAGAAGAGCAACGCCCCCATCATGCAGGCGTACCACGGTGTGGACGTGCTCATCATCGATGACATCCAAAACATCATCGGCAAGCGCGCGAGCGTGGACTACTTTTTCCAGCTCATGGACGAGTTCATCCGCAACAACAAGAAGGTCGTCATCGCGGCAGACCGCGCCCCCAAGGACCTGAGCATGGACGAACGCCTGACCAGCCGCTTTAACGCCGGTATGCTCTGCCTGGTCGCAGAGCCCAGCTACGAGATGAAATACAAGATCTTGCAGCGCTATTACGAGAACACCATCGTCGCCGCTCCCGAGGCAGGCGACGACTCGCTGCTGGCGGCCTATGGGGGCGACGGCGGGCACCTGACCGACGAGCACTTTAAACACATGGCCGAGGTCTCGGGCACCAACATCCGCGAACTCGAGAGCTTCTGCGAGCGCTGTGCCGGCGAGGCGGGGGACCGCGAGCGCGAGGGCGGGGAGCTCACCTTTGACGATATCGACGCCATCGCCAGCCAGTACTTCGACACATCGGCCAAAAAGATCAACGTCCAGACGGTTCAGTCCGTCATTGAAGAGCAGTACGGCGTGACGCACGAGGAGCTCATCGGCCCGCGTCGCAACGCCAATATCGCCAAAGCACGCCATATCGCTATCTACCTGGCTATCGAGATGTGCGAGATGACGACCACGGCGGTGGGCGCCGAATTTGGCAACCGCAACCACTCGACCGTCAGCACGAGCTACAAAAAGGTCCAGAAGATGATTCAGGAAGACCGCACCGTCACCGAAGACCTCAAGTCGCTGCGCGATAAAATAACACTGCGCTCGTAGGGAAATAGAGACACCTGTTGAAAACTTGTCGAAACCACGGGCATAAGGTGTCTAAAACCCAACCCGCGGTGATGAAAAGTTTTGCGCAGGTTTTGAACGTGGAAAACCACCCCTGTTGCACACAGGTTGCTGTCGATTCTCTTTCTGGGTCTGACCTGCGTCTTTGGGAGTAATCAACAGTTTCGTCAGTGCTATTACTATTATTAAGATATTTATATCTATAGAAAGGTATTAAAAGATGAAGTTCACCGTCAGCCAGAGCTCGCTTACACAAGCCATCGGCGTCGTTATGAAGGGTGTCGCTTCGGCATCCACCCTTCCCATCCTGTCGGGCGTGCTCGTTAAGGCCCAAGACGGCATCTTGGAATTCCAGACCTCTAACTACACCATCTCGATCCGTCATCGCATCGCGGCGCATGTCGAAGAAGAGGGCGAGATGGTTATCCCCTGTAAGATGCTCTCCAATATCACCAAGACCCTCCCCGATGCCCCGGTCACCTTTGAGCTGTCCGAGCGCCAAGTGCTGATTGGTTGCGAGAAGAGCTCTTTTAGGCTGAACACGCTCGATGCCAATGACTTCCCCGAGTTTCCGGCCTATGCCATCGAGAGTGCCGTGGAGCTGCCGACCGATGTCTTGTCCGAAATGGTCGGCCGCGTGTGGCGCGTCACCTCGACCGACAAGGCTCGCCCCATCCTGGGCGGCGTGCACATGAAGGTCGAGAACAACACCGTACGCCTGGTAGCGACCGATTCCTTCCGCTTGGCCGTGTGCGACACGCAGGTCGAGACCTCGACCCTCGAGGGCTCCTTTGAGCTCAACGTTCCGGCTGACGCCTTTAACGACGCGCTGAACATCATGGCCAGCCAAGCGACCATCATGATCGGGGCTACCGACACCCAGGTCGTCTTCGAGGCCGGCAACACCACCTACGTGTCGCGTCGCATCGAGGGCGTGTACCCCAACTACAAGCAGCTCATCCCCGATTCGTGCGTGACGAGCGTCAAGATCGACGCCGCCGCCTTTAACGCCGCCCTCAAGCGCGTGGCCGTTATCGCGAGCGCCAACCCCGCCGTCAAGTTCGAGATCGATGTCGAGAACGGGCAGATGGGCCTGTCCTCCATTTCCAATGACCAGGACCTTGCGCAGGAGACGATCGATGTCGAGGCCGAGGGCGAGTCGGGTACCATCGCCTTCAACTACCACTACATCTTCGGCTGCCTCAATGCCCTGTCCAAGGAGAAGGAGATCACGCTGGAGCTCAAGAGCTACTCGCAGGCGGGCATCTTCAAGTCCTACGACAAGATCAACTACCTGTACCTGGTCATGCCGGTCCGCATCTAGCGCTGCGCCATGACCATGTTCGCCCGCGATCTTTCCGTCGCGCACTACCGCAGCTTCGATAGCTATCACCTTGCCCTGGACGAGGGCGTGACGATACTTGCGGGACCCAACGCGGCGGGAAAGACCAATCTCATAGAGGCGCTGCAGCTGCTGACGAGCGGCGCCTCGTTTAGGCATCCGACCGCAGCCGAGCTCGTCCATGACGGCGTGGGCTCGTGCAAGATCGAGCTGAGGCTCGAGGGCGACGGCCGCGTGCTTGATATGGGATTGAGCGCGGAGGACGGTAAGCGCTCGTTTAGCCGCAACGGCAAGAGATGCTCTGCCGCCGGTGTGCGCGGGGTTCTTCCGAGCGTGCTGTTTTGCCCCGACCATCTGGACATGGTTAAGCGTGGCGCCAGTGTGCGCCGCGCCGCCCTCGATGACTTTGGCATGCAACTGAGCGCACGCTATGCCGATCTTGCGAGCACCTATGGGCGCTGCGTGACCCAGCGTAACGCCTTGCTCAAGGAGACCTGGTGCTGCCGCGAGATGCTCGGCGCGTGGAACGATTCGATTGCCCGCGCGGGCTCGGCCCTGCTCGTGCACCGGTTGGCTCTGCTCGACCGGCTGGCGGGCCATGTGCACACTGCCTACGGGCAAGTAGCGTCAGGTGAGGCCGCCAACGTGACCTATGCGTCCACGCTGGGGGCTTTGCCCCAGGTCGAGGATCGCGAAGAGCTGAAGGGTTGGGCGTACGAGCGCATGCTGGCCGCCCTTGACGAGCATGCCGACGAGGAAATTCGCCGCGGCGTGACGTTGGTGGGACCGCATCGCGACGAGATTGAGTTTACCGTGGCGGGTCGCTCCGCCCGTTCATTTGCCAGCCAAGGACAGCAGCGAACGTTGGTGCTGTCCTGGAAGGTGGCGGAGGTGGCCGTGGCTCGCGATGTCCTGGGCACCGCCCCACTGCTGCTTTTGGACGACGTGATGAGCGAGCTCGACGGCGAGCGTCGCGGCGCTTTCCTGCGGCTGATTGGCGATGATATCCAGACGGTCATAACTACGACCAACCTGGGGTACTTTACCGATGACCTGCTTGATCGAGCCAAGGTGGTGAGCATGGGTGAGACGTGCTAATTACGAGCGCGAGAGCGAGACAGTCGCCTTCAGCGGGTTTTTGAACGCAGAGCGCCAGCGCATCCTGGCGGCTGCAACCCCTGAGCGCCGTGCGCAGATGGAGGCCGCCGAGGAGTCGCGCACGGTCTATCGCGCATGGAACGCGGTATGCTCGGGCACGCGCGAGGGGCGGCATGTGACGGGACTGCGCTACCTGCCCGAGTCCAATGAGCTGCTGGTGTATCTCGACTCGCCCTCGTGGACGCAGGAAATGACGTTGTTGCGCGAGATCATCCGCGCGCGCATGGAGCGCGCCGGTGCGCATGTGGACGGCCTGGTGTTCAAAACCACCGCGCCGGGTCACACGCCGCCCGCCGCCAAGCAGCGCCTGCGCCCGGCGACGACCGAGCGCCCGCCGGCCCCGCACGCCGACCTAAGTGAGGCCGAGCGCACCGAGATTGAGCGCCAAGTGGCGCCCATCGAAGACCAAAAACTGCGCGAGGCCCTCGAGAATGCCATGAGAGCCAGTGCCGAGTGGGCCAAGGGCGTAGAAAGCAAAAAAGAGCCTTAAATCGCATCTGGTGGCCTTGTAGAGCCAAATACCCTCGTTCCCGAGGGTATTTTTTTACGATAAACTAGTAAGGCTGTACACATTTTCTTGACTGAAGGAGGACGTGTGGCAAACGAAAACGATTACGATGGCGGCGAGATTAAGATTCTCGAAGGTCTCGAGGCCGTTCGTAAGCGCCCGGGCATGTATATCGGCTCGACGAGCGCCAGCGGTCTGCATCACCTGGTGTGGGAGATCGTTGACAACTCCGTCGACGAGGCCATGGCCGGTTTCTGCACCGAGATCCAGGTGACGGTCCACGCCGACAACTCCATCACGGTCGTCGACAACGGGCGCGGCATCCCCGTCGACGAGCATCCCGTTAAAAAGATTCCGACGCTCGAGGTTGTCATGACGATCTTGCACGCCGGCGGTAAGTTCGATAACTCGGCCTATAAGGTCTCGGGCGGCCTGCACGGCGTTGGCATCTCCGTCGTCAACGCACTGTCCAAACGCGTGGTCGTTCAGGTTCGTCGCGACGGCAACACCTACGAGATGGAGTTCTCGCGCGGCAAGACCGTCAAGAAGATGGAGGTCGTGGGCACCTCGGATTCGACGGGCACCACCGTCACCTTCTGGCCCGACGACGAGATCTTCGAGACCTGCATCTACGATTTCGATACGCTGCACAACCGTCTGCAGGAGACGGCGTTCCTCAATAAGAACCTCAAAATCGTGCTGACCGACGAGCGCGAGGCGACTCCCCGCGTGGAGGAGTTTTGCTACGAGGGCGGCATCATCGACTTCGTCAAGTTCCTCAACGAGGGCAAGGACGTCCCCGAGGCCTTTAAGGAGCCCATCTACATCGAGGGCAAATCGGACCCGGACGCGCCTGTGACCAAGATGGGCGAGGTCGAGGTTTCTCTGCAGTGGAATAGCGGTTACGGCGAGAACGTCATGTCGTTTGCCAACGACATCTACACCCCCGAGGGCGGCATGCACCTTGAGGGCTTCCGCACCGCGCTCACCCGCGTGATCAACGATTACGCGCGCAAGCAGAACCTGCTCAAGGAAAAAGACGCCAACCTGACCGGCGACGATGTGCGCGAGGGCCTTTCGGCCGTTATCTCGGTCAAGCTGCCCGATCCGCAGTTTGAGGGCCAGACCAAGGCCAAGCTCGGCAGCTCCTATATGCGCGCGCTCACACTCAAGATCGTGACCGACGGCCTTGTCGATTACCTCGAGGAGCATCCCAAGCCCGCGCGCGAGATCGTCAAGAAGGCGCAACAGGCCTGCAAGGCGCGCAACGCCGCCCGCAAGGCGCGCGAGGCGACCCGCCGCAAGAGCCTGCTCGAGACGGCGTCCCTGCCCGGTAAGCTCGCCGACTGCTCGGTGCGCGATGCCGAGCTGACCGAGCTCTTCATCGTAGAGGGCGACTCGGCAGGCGGTTCGGCCAAGGACGGCCGTCGCCGAGACATCCAGGCGATTCTGCCCCTGCGCGGCAAGATTTTGAACGTCGAACGCGTTGGTGACCATCGCGCGTTCTCGAGTGACACCATCCAGTCGCTGATTACCGCGATCGGCTGCGGCGTCACGACGAGTGCCGGCGACGGCGGCGATTTCGATATCACCAAGGCGCGCTACCACAAGATCATCATCATGACCGATGCAGACGTCGACGGTGCGCATATCCGCATTCTGCTGCTGACGTTCTTCTACAAGTACATGCGTCCGCTGATCGATGCCGGCTACGTCTATGTTGCCTGCCCGCCCATCTTTGGCATTAAGGTGCGCAACAAGATCCACTACGTGTATCCCAACGGCCGCCAGCCCGAAGACGAGATCCTGCGCGACACCATCCAGAGCCTTGGCCTGAACCCCGACGATAACGACGAGGACGGCAAGGCCAAGGACGGCAAAATCACCAAAAAGCGCAAGGGCTATACCGTCCAGCGCTACAAGGGCCTGGGCGAGATGGACCCCAAGCAGCTTGCCTCGACGACGATGGACCCCAAGACCCGCATTCTGCAGCGCGTGTCGATCGAGGACGCCGTGGTGGCGGACCGCGCCGTGCGCGAGCTGATGGGTTCCGAGGTCGGCTATCGCCGCGAGTACATCGAGAAGCATGCACATGATGCACGATTCCTTGACGCTTAAGAGGAGGTAACGTGGCAGACGATATCAACAATAACGAGGGTATGGACGAGGCCGGCGATGCCGGTATGCCCGACGATCTGAAGCGCCTGCTTGCCCGTGCTGAGCAGGGCGAGGACGGCGATCCGGACGCCTATAACCCCGATGCCGATGATGATGAGGAAGAAGACGACGCCGAGCTCGAGGAGAGCTTTGGCGAAGTCGATCGTGGCGCCTCGGCCGGCGAGGACATCAACGGCGGCCAGCTCCAGATTTCGGAGTTCGGTCGCGAGATGAAGCAGTCGTTCATCGAGTATTCGATGTCGGTTATCACAGCGCGTGCCCTGCCGGACGTGCGCGACGGCTTAAAGCCGGTACACCGCCGCATCCTGTACGCGATGAACGAGAGCGGCATCTACCCCAACCGCCCGCACAAGAAGTCAGCTTGGACGGTCGGCGAAGTTATCGGTAAGTACCACCCGCACGGTGACTCCGCGGTCTACGAGGCCATGGTCCGCCTGGCACAGTGGTTCTCCATGCGCACGCCGCTCATCGACGGTCACGGCAACTTCGGTAACATCGACGGCGACGGCGCCGCCGCCATGCGTTACACCGAGAGCCGCCTGGCAAAGCCCGCCATGGAACTGCTGCGTGACTTGCAGAAGGATACCGTCGACTGGCAGCCCAACTACGACGAATCACTCGCCGAGCCCGTGGCGCTGCCTGCGCGCTTCCCCAACCTGCTGGTCAACGGCAGCCAGGGCATCGCCGTCGGCATGGCCACCAACATCGCCCCGCATAACCTCACCGAGGCGATCGAGGCCACCTGCTACCTGATCGACAACCCCGACGCCACCGTCGACGAGCTCATGCAGATCATGCCCGGTCCGGACTTCCCCACCGGCGCCATCATCATGGGCAGCGCCGGCATTAAGCAGAGCTACGAGACCGGCCGCGGCTCCATTACCGTGCGCGCCAAGGCACACGTTGAGTCCACCAAGACCGGTCGCAGTCGCCTGGTCTTCACCGAGATTCCCTACATGGTCAACAAGGGCACCCTGCAGGAGAAGATTGCCCAGCTCGTCAACGACAAGCGCATCGAGGGCATCTCGGATATGCGCGATGAGTCCAACCAGAAGGGCATCCGTCTGGTCATCGAGCTCAAGAAGGGCGTCATTCCGCAGGTCGTGCTCAACAACCTGTATAAGTACACCTCGCTGCAGACGACCTTCGGCGCCAACAACCTGGCACTCGTCAACGGCGTTCCCAAATGCCTGAGCCTGCGCGAGATGCTGCAGCACTACATCGACCACCAGGTCGACGT
>URAD01000015.1 GCA_900545745.1 uncultured Collinsella sp. | reverse complement strand
CCGGTACGTCTGCCGAGCACATTGCTGCCGGTACGACGGCCGAGGAGGAGGACGCTCGCCTGGAGGCAAAGATCGCCGCGGACGCCGCCGACGAGAACCTCATGCCCGAGGAACAGGACGAGGACGACGACTCCGACGCGGACGACCATGCATCCAAGCACAAGAAGACGATGATTGCCGCCTTTGTGGCCGCTATCGTGATCGCTGCTGTGGTCGGCTTCTTTATCGGCAACGGTGGTTTTGGCGGCAAGGGCGTCGGCTCGGCGACCCTCACCGAGGACCAGCTCGATTCGACCGTGGCAAGCTACAGCTACAACGGCAAGAAGAGTGACATCACCGCGCGCGAGGCCATCGAGAGCCAGTACAGCCTCGATACCGTCAAGGATGGCGATGGCAACTACACCGCTCCCTCTGCCGACGTCATCCTGTCCTACGTGCGCAACAAGATTCTGCTCGATGCTGCCGAGGACGAGGGCATCACCGTCTCTTCCAAGGAGATGAAGAAGTACGCCGAGGATTCCATCGGCACTTCGGACTACAAGACCATGGCCACGCAGTATGGCGTGTCCAAGGACCAGGCCAAGCAGATCGTCCGCCAGTCCGCGACGCTGCAGAAGCTCTACAAGAAGAAGGTCGGCGACAGCTCCGCAAGCATGCCGACCGCCCCGACCGAGCCTTCTGACGGCAACGAGGAGACCGCGAGCAAGGACTACGCCGACTACATCATCAACCTTGCCGGCGACGAGTGGGATAGCGAAAAGGGTACCTGGAAGGACGCCGATAGCACCTACGCTAAGGCCTTCGCTGACGATGCCTTTACGGCCGATAGCGCTACCTACAAGCAGGCCATGACCGCCTATTACACCGCCTACCAGCAGTACTCCTCGCAGGCTTCGAGCGCTAGCTCCAAGTGGACCGAGTACGCCAACGGCCTCTACGCCAAGGCCAACATCAGCATCTACGGTCTGTTTGCGTAAGGGCCGTCCGAGCCGCCGAGCACGTAGCCGATATATCTGATTGAGCCCGCTAGAACGGATCGTTCTGGCGGGCTTTTTGCGTTGTGGGTACCGGCGGCAAGGCGCTTGATATTACTCTTTAAGCCCAAAGAGGCTATCGGCTTCATCGTCAGGTATATATTCCAGTACATCGCCCGGCTGGCAGTCGAGTGCTCGGCATATCGCGTCTAGAGTTGAAAAACGTATGGCAGAAACCTTACCCGTCTTAATGCGTGACATATTGACCTGGGAGATGCCCACACGTTCCGCAAGCTCTTTAGATGAGATCTTGCGTTCGGCAAGCATGCGGTCGAGCCGCAGAATAATCATGGATTCCCCCTAGAGCAACTCGTCATCTTGTTTTTGCAGGATATACCCGTAGGGGAAGATACTGGCAATCAGGCAAATTATCAGGCCTGCAAAGAGCATGGAGGGCTCGAATAGCTGGCCGACGAACGCATCCGTAAAGCTGCCATCAAATCCTGAGAGTATCATTCCCGTGATTACGGCACCAAGAAGCCTCACGGCAACGCCGCCGATAAGGAATAAATGTCCTACTCGACGAAGTGTGTGGTCGCATTCAAGGTCAAAGGGCCTGCCTTCCTTTTCAATGTTGAAGAAAAGCCTGCGCACGCTTATCGCGATGGTGAGCGCGAGGCATGTCATCAAGAGGCTCCCTATGGCAGTGTGACCATCGTGTGCGACGAGCATAAGTGGGGTCTGCGCATCGGTACCGACGATAGCAAGGCACGGCCCTTCGCCGCCTTGAAGTTCTACGGATTGGAGACACGACCCTTGGGAGAGGCTAGGCAATATGAGTAGAAGGTCAATCGCAATGACTGCGAGGAGTCCCAGAGCGAGCGCGGTGGTAATGCAGATCGTGGCCCATTTGCAGATGCGAGCGAGCTTCCTCAGTTCGACTATTGTCTGTTCGCGGCTGATGGTTTCATTCGGTTCAAAGTCATTGCTGCGAATCATGGCTTCCCCAATCATTACTTCAGTTGATACCTGTATCTTACTATATAATTAACGATAAACGTTAAATAGTTGCAAATACAAAGATGGTAACGTCTGGTCTAACAGAGCCAAAAGAAATATAACCTGCTTCAGCAATTGACTTGCTAAGGGCTCGAGTTGTTTATATAGATCTAAAATAGTCACAATATACAAATATTGAGAGATGTTGGGAATATAGATGAAAAGATCTAAGGGTTTTCTTCTATTGGCAATGATGTTGCTCGGACTGTTCTGCCTGAGCAGCCCTTCTTGAGCCGAGGCTGCCCGTCCTGAAGGTGAACTTCAGCAGTCTTATACGGGCAGCCTGCTCATAAGCGCTAAGGAGGTTGATGCCAATTCTCAGTCTGGAGTAAATCCCCTTGTCACTTTTGAGGGGGACGGCGGAACGGTCAAGCTCGACCATATCGGTAGCGGGATTTTGAGGTGGCAAGTTTAGTCGGGAGGTCGCTTGTGGACACCATATATGACGGGGATGATTGGGTCGAACATTATACTTGGCGCCTGGTCGGCTCGAATGACAATGGGGATGTGATGTTTGATGGGCTATGCCCGAAGCATCTCCATCCTTTTGTCTCATCGTTAATTGAGAGTTCCGCTCGTGTTGCCCCTTACAGCTCGGCATCGCTTAATGATGCGGACGTCCTTAAAATCATAAATGACTCTATTGACGAGGGTATGATGAGCAGCTTGCTGTTTTCTCGGCTTGTGGGGCTAGATGAGGCTAGCTCAAAACGACTGCTTGCGGGTGAAAAGGTGGAGCTCGCCTATCATTCGATGGTTTCAATCCTGCGGCTGGCCGATGCTCTTCGAAAATAAATAAAAACGGGACAAGTGGGCTACATCACTTGTCCCGTTTTTAATTGGCTCTGTTAGGCCAGAATTGACATACGAGTGTCCCCATGGTGCCATATCGTTAGCCTCGTAGACCGCGACGGACGGGGCAGCATGAACGCCGAGGACCTGGTAACTTTCCTCAATTCATCTGGGAAAACGGCTGAAAACGATTGCAAATGACCGGTGAACGGTCGAAAACTACCGTTCACCGATAATCTCAAAACTGGTTCTAACTGGTATTAAGTCAAAAAGACCAATTCACATATCTTCACAATGACCTGCAATTTTTCTACACGCTATTTTTAGCCGCCCTGCGTTGTTTAGGGACAGGAAAAGTTCCGATCTTTTGCCAAAGCATTTCGAAACGGTTTCAAAACCGCAGGTAGAAGTGTTAACGACCGGTAAACGGTCGATTTATCACCGTGAGCGGTGCAAAAACGTTTTACCGTATGAATCAACGAAAGCGATCTCTTCTGGGGTGATATAGTGACAACAACACGTCACGTGGTTACTACCAGTTTAGAAACCACTGGTCTTCAAAGAACGCTTTCTAAGAAGCTTTAAGGGCGAGCGCCCGCTGGCTTCCGAAAATCATCGGACTCAGATTGTACACACCTTCGGAAGGGAAATTTGAATGGTTGGCTTTATTCTTACCGGTCATGGACAGTTCGCACCCGGCCTAGCTAGCGCTATCGCTATGGTTGCCGGCGACCAGCCCGCTTTTACCGTCGTTCCTTTTGAGGGCGACCAGGCTGCTTCCTACGGTGAGGATCTCCGCGCCGCTATTACCGCCATGCGCGAGGAGTGCGATGGCGTGCTCGTCTTTACCGACCTGCTTGGCGGCACCCCGTTCAACCAGTCGATGATGATTGCCCAGGATGTCGACAACGTCGAGGTTCTGACTGGCACCAACCTTCCCATGGTTATTGAGCTTCTGTTCCTCCGCGGCAATGCCACGCTCGCCGAGCTTGGCGAGCAGGCCGTGACCGTTGGCCAGACGGGCGTCACCGCCCAGACGGTCGCATCCGTTGCCGGCTCCGAGGAAGAGGATATCTTCGGCGGCGAGGACGGCATCTAATGGCCGATTTCGGAGCCAACGTCCTGAGCTCCTCGGTCGCCCTTTTAGGCCTGCTTGTCATCATGGGCTTGATTTACACCATCTGGTCGCAAATCAACATGAAGAAGAAGCAGAAGTACTTCAAGGAGCTGCACACCGAGCTCAAGCCGGGTCAAGAGGTTCTTTTCGCCGGCGGTATCTACGGAACCGTCAAAGGCATCGAAGGCGAGAAGGTCCAGATCAAAGTCCGATCCGGAGCCGTCGTAGATGTTTCGCGTTACGCGATTCAGGAGATCAAGTAACTGTCGTCAGCAAATAACGAAAGGAAGCTGATCAACATGGCAGAACCCAACATTCTTCTTACCCGCATCGATAACCGACTGGTTCATGGTCAGGTTGCCACCCAGTGGAACTCCACCCTGGGCTCCAACCTCATCCTCGTCGCCAACGACGACGTGGCGTCCAACACCATGCGCCAGAACCTCATGAAGATGGCCGCTCCCGCCGGCGTCGCTACGCGTTTCTTCTCTCTGCAGAAGACCATCGACGTCATTGGCAAGGCGAGCCCGCGCCAGAAGATCTTCATCGTGGCCGAAACACCGGAAGACGTGCTTACGCTCGTCAAGGGCGGTGTGCCTATAAAGAAGGTAAACATCGGCAACATGCACATGTCGGAAGGAAAGCGCCAAGTCGCCACCTCCGTCGCAGTTAACGACGAGGATGTCGCTGCGTTTAAAGAGCTGCAGGAATTGGGGGTGGAGTTGGAGATCAGGCGCGTTCCGAGCACGCCTGTTGAGGACACGAGCAAGCTCTTCTCGTAATCCTCGTGATCCACGTTGTCAGGAGTGAAACCCTGACGTTCTGTACGTGAAATCCAAAGTGCGTACATACAATTTGAAAGGAGGAGCAAGATGGAATACTCGATCATCCAGATCGCTCTGGTCTTCGTCGTCACGTTCATCGCGGCAATCGACCAGTTTGACTTCCTCGAGTCTCTCTATCAGCCCATCGTCACCGGCGCCGTCATCGGTCTTATCCTTGGCGACCTCAACACCGGTCTTCTCGTGGGTGGTACCTATCAGCTCATGACGATCGGCAACATGCCGATCGGAGGCGCTCAGCCGCCTAACGCCGTCATCGGCGGCATCATGGCAGCCATTCTCGCTATCGCCACGGGCCTCGAGCCCAACGCGGCAGTCGGCCTCGCCATTCCGTTCGCTCTGCTTGGCCAGCTTGGCGTTACCCTGGTCTTCACGCTTATGTCCCCGCTTATGTCCACGGCCGATAACATGGCTCACAACGCGGACACCAAGGGCATCGAGCGCCTGAACTACTTCGCCATGGCTCTGCTCGGCCTGATCTTCGCTGTCGTCGTCACCCTGTTCTTCATCGCTGGCGCTACCATCGGTCAGACCATCGCTTCTGCCATCCCGACTTGGCTGCAGACCGGTCTCTCCGCTGCAGGCGGCATGATGCGCTTCGTCGGCTTCGCCGTCCTGCTCAAGGTTATGATGAACCGCGATATGTGGGGCTTCTTCCTCATGGGCTTTGGCCTCGCGCTCATCACCGTTGCCAACGATTCGCTGGCAACCCCTGCTCTGCTCATCCTCGCTCTCATCGGCTTCGGCATCGCTTTCTGGGACTTCCAGCAGCAGACCGAGCTGAAGGGTGCAGCTGTTTCTGACGGAGGTGACTTCGAAGATGGCATCTAATGAGTATGTGATCCCGGAGCACTACGAGGATCTCACTCCTGCTCCGCAGCTCGACCAGAAGACCCTCAACAAGATGGCTTGGCGCTCCTGCTTCCTGCAGGCATCGTTCAACTACGAGCGCATGCAGGCCGCTGGCTGGCTTTACTCCATCATCCCCGGTCTGGAGAAGATCCACACCAACAAGAACGACCTCGCGGCTTCCATGAGCCACAACCTGGAGTTCTTCAACACCCACCCGTTCCTTGTCACCTTTGTTATGGGCATCGTGCTTTCGCTCGAGCAGAACAAGGTTGACATCCCCACGATCCGCGCCGTCCGCGTCGCCGCAATGGGCCCGCTCGGTGGTATCGGTGACGCCCTGTTCTGGCTGACGCTTGTGCCTATCACGGCCGGCATCACCTCTAACATGGCCATCAACGGCAACGCCGCTGCACCGATCATCTTCCTGGTGATCTTCAACGTCGTCCAGTTCGCTCTGCGCTTCTGGCTCATGAACTGGTCCTACAAGCTTGGCACCAGCGCTATTGACGCTCTGACTGCCAACATGCAGGCCTTCACGCGTGCCGCTTCCATCATGGGCGTCTTCGTTGTCGGTTGCCTGGTCGTCACCATGGGTGGCACCCAGATCAACCTGCAGATTCCCAACGGCACCACTCGTGGCCTCTCCGCCAATACCGTGATCGTCTCCGAGAAGGAGGCCGAGAACTTCACCGGTATGGAGGGCATCGATACCGAGACCGCTGAGGCCGGTACCATCGCCATGACCGATGAGGACGGCAACGCCCTTACCGCTTCCGATGCCGACGGCAACGCTGTCGAGTGCGGCGTCACCGATCTGGGTAACGGCATGGAGTCCGTGACCTACGGCACCGTTACCGAGGATCCGGTCAACTTCTCTGTTGCCGACACCCTCAACACCATCGTCCCGAAGCTCGTCCCGCTTATGCTTACGCTGCTGCTTTACTACATGTTCGCTAAGCACAGCTGGACCCCGACCAAGGGCATTCTCCTGCTCTTCGTCCTTGGCATCCTGGGCGCTGGCCCGCTTGGTCTCTGGCCGAGCATCTGGTAAGGCTCTAGCTTGAGGGGTGTGTCCCTACGCGGCTCACACCCCGACCCCTTAAGCCATGTGTATGTTAAAAGCCGCGTGCTCGAAAGAGCGCGCGGCTTTTGTTTTCTTGATGATTCGGGTGTTGCAGACTGATAATGCTTAACACCCTAGGTAGTTAGCCGAATTCGAGCAAAAGGGAGGATAGGATGGCGATCGGAGCGCGCAAGCAGCCCCTTTACGATCAGCTGGTCGATATTCTGACCGAAAAGATCGACCATGAATATCGCGCCGGTGACATGATTCCTTCCGAGCGCGAACTATCGGAGCGCTATGGTCTCTCGCGCACTACGGTACGCCTGGCTCTGCAGGAACTGGAGCGTTTAGGATTGGTGGTTCGGCAGCACGGTCGCGGTACCTTTGTGACCGACCGTTCGGCAAAGGCAACCAATCTTATGCAGTCCTACAGCTTTACCGAGCAGATGCGCGCGATGGGTCGCGACCCCGAGACCACGATTCTCGAGTTTTGCGAGATGGAGGCCGATAAGAATCTGGCCGAGCATATGGGATTGCGCATCGGCGATCGCATTTTTAAGCTCAAGCGACTTCGTTCTGCCGACAACATGCCCATGATGGTCGAACGCAGCTATCTACCGGTTCGTCAATTTCTGTCCCTAAAGCGACCGCTGCTGGAGCGTAAGCCGCTTTACGATGTGATTGAGCAAGACTTTCAGCAAAAGATTCGCGTGGCCGAAGAGGAGTTCTATGCGAGCATAGCCCGTCCCACCGACGCTCACCTTTTGGGAATTGTCGAGGGCTCGCCTGTGCTCGATTTGGTCAGGACTACGTATAACGAGTCAAACGAGGTTGTGGAGTATACACTCTCGGTTGCTCGTGCCGATCAGTTTAAATACAAGGTTTACCACCAGCGTAGCGACTAGTGTTCGCATCGTATCCATATGATGATTCTTTGCATTTAACTGGTTACTACCAGATAACCAACTGAAGTGTATAATTGCACGTCAGAGGATTACTTCTAGAGAGAGGTATTAGAAATGTTCGAGAAGAGTGTCGAGGAGCTCACCGAGCTCGGCGCCCAGATCACCACGGCCGAGATTGCTCAGCAGCCCGAGCTTTGGCGTGATACGCTCAACATCTATCGCGAGAACAAAGAGGCCATCGAGGCCTTCCTGGCCGAGGCTCGCGCTATGGGCGAGGGCCGTCTGTCCGTTGTCTTTACCGGTGCCGGTACGTCCGACTACGTTGGCGATACCTGCGCCCCGTACCTGCGTCACGCTGGCAACACTGATCTCTACGACTTTAAGCCCATCGCCACGACCGACATCGTGAGCGCCCCGCGTGACTTCCTGCGCGCCGAGGATCCCACGCTCGTGGTTTCCTTTGCCCGCTCTGGCAACAGCCCCGAGAGCCTTGCCGCCGTTGCCGTTGCCAAGGAGCTCGTCCACAACGTCAAGTTCCTCAACATCACCTGCGCTCCCGAGGGCAAGCTCGCCGTCGAGTCTGCCGATGATCCCAACGCGCTGACGCTGCTCATTCCGCGCGCCAACGACAAGGGCTTCGCCATGACCGGTTCTTATTCCTGCATGACCCTGCTCTCTACCCTTATTTTCGACACTGCCTCTGATGAGCAGAAGGCCGAGTGGGTCGAGACGATTGCCAAGATGGGCGAGGAGGTCATCTCCCGTGAGCCCGAGATCGCCGATTACCTGGCTGGCGACTTCAACCGCGTGACCTACTTGGGTTCTGGCTCCTTCGGTGGCCTTGCCCAGGAGAGCCAGCTCAAGATCCTTGAGCTCGCTCACGGTCTGGTCGCTACTTCCTACGACACCTCCATGGGCTATCGTCACGGACCTAAGTCCTTCGTCGACGATAAGACGCTCGTCTTCGTGTTCGTCAATAACGACGCCTACACCCGTCAGTACGACATCGACATCCTCAACGAGATCGGTGGCGACGAGATCGCTCAGCACACCATCGCCGTTCAGCAGGAAGGTGCCACCGTCTATGAGGGTGAGTCCTTCACCTTTAAGGGCTACGAGGCACTTCCCGAGGGCTACCTTGCTCTGCCGTTCGTGATGTTTGCCCAGGCTATCAGCCTGCTCAACTCCGTGCGCGTGGGCAACACGCCCGATACGCCGAGCCCCACCGGCACGGTCAACCGCGTGGTTAAGGGCGTGACGATTCACCCCTTCACCGCTTAATCGCGTCCCCCTGTAAGGGCGCCCGTCCGCTCATAACGGCGGGCGGGCGCTTTTTGTTTTACGTGAGCTGGGTATAAGCATCACTACAGTCAACTGCTTTAGAAGCAAGGAGTGCATATGAGCACGTACGCAATTAAGGCTGACAAGTTCTTCTTGCCGGCAGGCCCGCAACTGGGCGGCTATCTTATGGTCGAGGATGGCGTCTTTGGCGCCTGGCAGGCCGACGAGCCCTCTTGCGAGATTAAGGACTACACGGGATCGTGGATCGCACCGGGTATGGTCGATACTCACATCCATGGCTTCTACAACCACTCAACAACCGATAACGATCCCGAGGGCATCGATATCAGCTCGACCGAGCTCGCCCGTCGCGGCACCACCAGCTGGCTGCCCACGACGTTCACCGATGGCGTCGAGCAGATCAAGGACGCCTGCGCCGCCATCGCTCAGGCGGACGAGGGTCGCGGCCCCGACTTCTGCGGTGCTCGCATTCAGGGCATCTACCTGGAGGGCCCCTTCTTTACCATGAAGCACGTGGGCGCGCAGAACCCCGCTTACCTCATCGATCCCTCCGAGGAGGTCTTCGATCAGTGGCAGGAGGCTGCGGGTGGTCGCATCGTTAAGAGCGCCATGGCGGCCGAGCGCGACGGTGCCGCTGCTTATGCGGCTGCTCTGAACGCCAAGGGTGTGGTGACCAGCATCGGTCACTCCGACGCCACCTACGATGAGTGCATCGCCGCCATCAACGCCGGTGCCAGCTGCTTTACGCATACCTATAACGGTCAGCGCGGGCTGCATCACCGTGAGCCCGGTGTCGTGGGCGCTGCCATGTCCACGCCCGAGACCTACGCCGAGATCATCTGTGACGGCAAGCACGTTAACCCTGCCGCCATCAAGGCGCTGCTGCAGGCAAAGGGCTGGCAACACACGGTGCTCATCACTGACTGCCTGGGCTGCGGCGGCATGCCCGAGGGCAGCTACACCAGTGGTGGCATGGACGTCATCATGAAGGACAACCTGTGCTGGCTCGCCGACGGCAAGAGCATTGCCGGCTCGGTGCTCACGCTTGCCCAGGGCGTCAAGAACATCGTTGACTGGGGCATCGCCAGCGCCGATATCGCCATTCGTATGGCAACCGAGGTGCCGGCACGCTCCGCGCACATCGAGGATAAGTGCGGCAGCATCATGCCGGGTCGCGACGCCGACTTTGTCGTGTTCGACCATGAGCTTACCCTCGTCGAGACGTATGTTGGCGGCCAGAGCGTCGGCAACGCCTTTACCGAGTAACGATAGAAAAAGACGGCGGGCCCGAATCTGCTCGGACCCGCCGTATGGGTTAAACGCTCAAAAGCACCTTCACAGTTACAGCTTGTTAGCGATCTTCTTTGCCGTGCGCTTAACGCCGGCCACCAGGCCTCCTGCAGGATGCTCCTTCTCGTATGCTAGACGCTTCTCACGTTTGGCGTACTCTTCGACGATGATATCGCCGTATTCATCTTCGATCTTGTCGAAGAAGTCGACGGCGCCCTTAATTTCCTCAGCGGTCGGGTGTCCCTTTTGGACACCGCCGGCGAGTTTGAACGGCCCCCACGTATCAAAGCCGGGGCAGCCGTAGACACCCATAAAGATGGCCTGCCTCATGCGGCAGATGCCATCGATATCCTTGCCGTACCACTTGTTTTTGCCACCGTAGGTCATAAGGCCAAACACCTTGTCCTGCGGCTGCAGCACGTTGGTCAGTACACGTGCCATATCCTTGTCGATCTCGGAGTAATAGATGCCCGTGGCGACGCCGATTAGATGATATTCGTGCAGGTTGGGGTACTCGTTTTTGCCGAGTGACTTCACGTCGAGGGTATCGATCTCGGGGTGCGCCTCGACGATGGCGTCCACGAGCTTTTTCGTATTGCCGTGATGGCGCGAGGCGTAGAGGATGATGGTTCGCATAAGAAGGCCTTTCAGCTGTAATTGCATCAATGTCTGTATGGTACCCCGTTACATGGCTGGGATACCGGACGCATCGATGAACGTGCGGGTTTGTCCTTTGGTCAGGGCCGAGACGGGTACTTGCGAGCAAAAAGCAGTTGTTCGAAAGGATGGGCAATGGAATACGCTCTCTCCAACGATTCGATTTCTATTAAGGTGTCCACGGCTGGTGGTTCGTTTACCTCGATCGAGGCCGGAGGTCGCGAGTATCTGTGGCAGGGCGATCCCGCCGTGTGGTCCGGCCAGGCACCGATTTGCTTCCCGATTTGCGGAGGCTTGCGCGATAACAACGCCATGACGTTTGCCGGGCATCATGTAAAGCTCGCTCGCCATGGGTTTGCGCGCAAACAGGAGTGGAAGCTGCTGAGCCAGAGCGAGAACGAGCTGGCGATGTGCCTGGCTTCGGAGGATAACGCCGCGCTGCTGAGCGATTATCCGTATCCGTTTAAGCTTGTCGCCCGCTATACGCTTGAGGGGGATGCCGTTCGCGTCTCCTATGAGGTGACCAACGAGGGAACCGAGGACATGCCGTTCTTTATCGGCGGTCATCCCGGCTTTAGGTGTCCGCTCGATGAGGGCGAGGCCTATACGGACTACGAGTTGCGCTTTGAGAAAGACGAGGCTGCGGAGCTCTGCACCGCCGTTCCCTCGACTGGATTGATTGACGTGGCAAACCGCTCCAAGAACCCCATGGTGGGAAAGACGCTGCCCCTGTCGCACGAGCTCTTCGATTTTGCGGAGACCATCTTTGACGTGCTCGAGAGCCGTCAGGTCACGCTTTCCAAAAAGGGCGAGGACAAGGGCGTCCGCCTGAGCTTTGAGGGCTTCCCATATCTCATTGTGTGGAGTAAGCCCGAGGGCGATTTTGTGGCGGTTGAGCCTTGGGGCGGTCTCTCGACCTGCTCCGATGAGGACGACGTGCTTGAGCATAAGCGCGGCTGCCTTATCGCCAAGCCCAAGGAGACCGTCGTTCGCTCGTTCACGATTGAGATTCTGTAATTCCGTTTTGTCGACTCGTATCGCGAGGCACAAGGAGCCTGCGAGATAAGGAGCTAAAAATATGATCCTCACCGTTACGATGAACCCGTCTGTTGATACGCGCTATCAGCTCGATGAGCTCGTTATCGACGACGTCAACCGTGTGACGCCCGAAAAGACCGCCGGCGGCAAGGGCCTCAACGTGGCCCGTGTGCTGGGTCAGCTGGGCGACGACGTTGTGGCAACCGGTTTGCTCGGCGGCCACATGGGCGCCTACATGGCTGAGCTCATGGACGCCAACGGTATTAACAACGACTTTGTGCCCATCAAGGGCGAGACTCGCATTTGCCTCAATATCCTCCACGCCGGCAACCAGACCGAGCTGCTCGAGAGCGGCCCGACAATTGCCCCCGAGGAACTCGATGCCTTTACCGCCAAGTTTACTGAGCTTGCGGGCAAGGCCGACGTCGTCACCATTTCGGGTTCGCTGCCCCGCGGCGTCGAGGCAGACTACTATGCCAAGATCACGGGCATTGCCGAGAACGCCGGTGCCAAGGTGCTGCTCGATACCTCAGGTGCTTCGCTTGAGGCAGCGCTCAAGTCCGAGGTTAAGCCCGAGCTGGTCAAGCCTAACCTGACCGAGATCAACGGCCTTCTGGGCACGAGCTTTACCACCGACGATGTGGACGAGCTCCGCGCCGCGCTCGCCTCTGATGCCCGCTTCTCCGATATCCCCTGGGTCGTCGTGTCCATGGGCGCTGCCGGCTCCGTTGGCTTCCACAATGGCCGTGCGTTCCGCGCAAAGACGCCCGATATCCCTGCCGTTAACGCCACGGGCTCTGGTGACTCCACTATCGCTGGCTTCGCGCATGCCATTGCTGCTGGCGCAGACGACGAGACGGTGCTGCGTACCGCCAACACCTGCGGCAAGCTCAATGCCATGGATCCCATGACCGGTCATCTAGTCATGGACCGTTGGGACGAGGTCTACAACGGCGTTGTCGTGACCGAGCTGTAAGGGCTTGGGCGACGGCCCCGGCATCGCTTGCTAGCTCATGTCGACGACAAGTGCGATAGCATTATGTCGGGGCGCGACGCCGACGTTGTCGTGTTCAATCCCGACCTTACCCTGGTCGAGACGTATGTGGGCGGCAACAGCGTCGGTAACGCGTTTATCGAGTAGCCGCCAAAGAAACGATCCGAGAGGGGATTTAGATGATTTACGGTGCATTGGGCGATATCGAGGAATACCACGGAATGCTCAAGGGCCTCGATGTGCTGATTGACTGGCTCGAGGAGAACGATCCGGCGCAGCTCGAGGTCGGCAGCCATCCGATTCTGGGCGACAAGGTCTATGCGAACGTCATGGCTCCCACGACGCGTCCCGAGGCCGAGGCTCACTATGAGACGCATCAGCGCTATCACGACCTGCAGATCGATGTCGAGGGTCGCGAGGCCTTTAAGGTCGCTACGGGCAGCTTGACGCTGGTCCAGGAGTTTGACGAGAAGGACGACTACGATCTGGTCGATTCCGACGCCTCGATCGCCGGCGATCTTGCTGACGATAAGTTTGCACTGTTCGTTGCCGGCGAGCCTCATATGCCCACGCTCGAGTTCCCGGACGATGGCGCGCAGCCGGTCAAGAAGATCTGCTTTAAGCTGCTTGCAGATGCTTACTGGGAAGAGTAACGAACTGCTCGTGAGCTAGCGTGATTTCCCTTGGGGAACGCGTTTGAGCCCCGCTGATCGCGGTCCCCTTGGGGATTGCGGTTGGCGGGGCTTGTTGTTGAGTGGGGAGTTGCCGGCGGCGATGTGCTTGCATTAGCGGATGTGCGCTCGAAATCGGCAACAAAAAAGCCGCCCGAAGGCGGCTATCTTGTGCAATGGAGCCAGCGACCGGGCTCGAACCGGTGACCCCCGCTTTACGAGAGCGGTGCTCTACCAACTGAGCTACGCTGGCGGCCATGTGGTGACGCAATTGAGGCGTCAACGGCTGTCTATGATACGGGACATCGCAAATCCGCGCAAGTGTTCTGACGGCTTTTCTCACTTTAAATGCACTAATATTGGAGACGCGATGTCTTGCTCTTACGGGTCTCAAACAGAATGGGGCAGCGATGGCTCAACCCAAGATTCTTCTCGCACGCATCGATGATCGGTTTATTTACGGGCAAGACGTTGAGCTGTGGAACGAGGCTGTGGGTTCCAACCTCGTCCTAATCGTCAACGACGAGATTGCGGCTGATTCGCGCAAGTGGGCGCCTATGAGGGTCGCGGCGCCCGAGGGCGTGTGGACGCGGTTTTTTTCGGTGCAAAGGACCATCGACATCATTCATACCGCAACGCCGCGCCAATGGATTCTCATCATGGTGGCGTCGCCCGCGAATGCATTGGCGCTGGTGAAGGGTGGCGTGCCAATAACCAAGATCAGCATCGGCCATATGCGGGCGGGGGAGGGCAAACGCTCTGTAACGCCCGCGGTCGCCATAGACGATGCGGACATCGCCGTCCTCAAAGAGCTACAAAAGCTCGGAGTAGAGCTGGAAATCCGCTATCTCCCAAGCTCCAATCCCGACCCCATCCAACGAGTCATTGGGGACGTTCTTAAATGACTAGTCAAGCGGGACACCCTCGGCACTTGGGGACGTTCCTTATGTGCCGGCCTTTTAGGAACGTCCCCAAGTGCCGGCAGGTGGGGACAGTCCTTCTCGCCAAACGTTAAAGACTGTCCCCAACGACTAGTCATTTAAGAACGTCCCCAATGACTAGGTAGCAAAGCGCCCGTCGGCGGTGTGCCGGCGGGCGCTGTTGTGCGATATGTTGCGTTGTGGGCTTAGTGCCTCATAAAGTGGTATTCGATCACATTGCTGTAGGGGTGACCCGGGCCCACAATGCCCTGCGGGAACAGCGGCTGGTGCGGCGTGTCGGGGTACATCTCTGCCTCGAGGGCAAAGCCGGCGCCCCAGCTATAGTTGGCATCGTCCTTGGCGTGCTCGTCGCCCAGCCAATTGCCAGTGTAGAGCTGCACGCCCGGGGCGGTGGTGTAGTAGTCCAGCTCACGACCGTTCCACATCTCCTCGACGTGCATCGCGCGGCGCAGATTACGGCCGTATTGATAGCCATCGATGCACAGACAGTGATCGTAGCCACGGGCCTGCTTAATCTGCGGGTCATCGGCTTCCATGCCAGGAGCAACAGGGCGCAGCTCGCGGAAGTCAAACGGCGTGCCCTCGACCGGAGCAATCTCGCCGGTGGGGATGTTCTGCTCGTTGATGGGCAGGTAGTGGGCAGCGTTGGCAACAAAGAAGTGCTCACAGTCCATGCCGGCGTTATGACCGGCAAGGTTAAAGTACGTGTGGTTGGTCATGGACACGTAGGTGGCGCGGTCGCTCTCGCAGCCATATTCGATGCGAAAGACGCCGGTGCGCGTCACGGTAAACACGGCCGTAAAGGTGCGGTTGCCGGGGAGACCCAGCTCGCCATCCTCAAGCGAGGTGGTCATGCGCACGGCGTTGTGGACCTCGTCGAGTTCAACGTCCCACACGCGTTTATGCAGGCCGTGCTCAAGGTCGCTGTGAAGGTTGTTGGCGCCTTCGTTGGCCGGCATATGCCAGTCCGTGCCAGCGATAGTGATCGTGGCACCTGCAGTGCGGTTGGCCACAGGGCCGATGGTTGCGCCAAAGCAGGCGGGGTTGTCAAAGTAATCCTCGAGCTTATCGAAGCCCAGAACCACATCGCGCACGTTGCCGGGGATATCGGGCACGTCGATGCCCAACACGGTGGCGCCATAGTCCATAATGCGAACGCAGATCTCGGGCCCGTTGAGGGTGTAACGATGAACGGGGGTACCGCACGGCGCGGTGCCGAAAAGCTCGGAAGTGATCATTTGGTTCCTAACATCGAGGTATTTCCGACAAACTGTAGCGCGAACAGGCGAGATTATCACTACACCCCACTAAAGCAGGGGGTATTTTTCTCAAAAAAGTGATGATTGGAGCTGTGCGGGCGTTCATTTTGACGCGCACGAGTCTGATACAATTTGTTCGTTACTGTTTGAATTGACGCGAGCATGGAACAGCGAGGACTCATCGTGATTAAAGCGGAGCGACAGGATAAGGTTCGTCAGTTGCTCGAGGAGCAGGGCACGGTCTCGGTCAAGGAGATTTCGGATGCGTTAGGTGTCTCGGATATGACGATTCGTCGTGACCTTGAGGAGCTTGCGAGCCTGGGCGAGATCGAGCGCGTGCACGGCGGAGCCCGCAGTGCGCAGGGCCGTCCACACGCTATGCTGCGCCATGAGTATTCGCACAGCGAAAAGCGCACGAAGCATGCCGAGGAAAAGTTGCAGATCGCGCGCCGTTCTGTGGAGCTTATCGAGGAAGGCTCGACCATCTTTTTGGGCACGGGCACCACGGTTGAGCAGATGGCCTCGATGCTGCCGGCGTGTCGCCTGCGCATCGTGACTAATTCCCTTTCGGTTTTTAGCCTGCTCGAGGCGCGCGAGGATTGCGAGCTGTGCCTGGTGGGCGGCATGTATCGCCGCCGCACTGCCGCTTTTGTGGGACCAACAGCCGAGGATACCCTGCGTGCACTGGGCATCGATGCGGCGTTTATCGGCGCCAACGGCATTCTGGATGGCGATGTGTCTACGTCCAACATGGACGAGGGCCGTATCCAGCAGCTCGCCTTTAGCAAGGCAGACTCGCGCTATCTGATCGCCGACTCCAGCAAGATTGGCAAGCGTGACTTCTACACCTTCTGCCGTCTGGACAGCCTGGACGCCGTAGTGTGCGAGCCGAGCATCTCCGCCGAAGACCGCGCCGCCATCGAGGAGCACGCGCAGGTCATTTGCTAACTAGCGTAGCAGGCGATACTTCTGCCCTCTGCCGGTGCCTTCAACTGTCGCCAGGCCTGTCTCAACGAGTTTTTTGAGGATGCGAAGAAGCTTCGAGCGACTAAAGGTGACTTTGGCCGCAAGCTCGCTTGTCGATTGAGGGTGTACTCCGCTCAGCAGTCCGAATACGATAAGTTCGTCGCCTTTGAGCCCCGGGTTATCCATGAGTAGGGGAAGTGTTACCACAATGGCGTTATCCGAAACTTGAAACCGGGGCTTTCTGACGCTGTCCTTATAGGTATCGCGAATTCGCATGATGCCCGTTCCAAAGGCTTCGATAAGACCCAGGCGCAAAAAGACTTCGGCAAGAATACGATTGCGTCTAACGGATAGCATGTCGGACAGATATTCATCGACGGTCATGCTTGCCGGCAAGCCGCCGGGCGAAGCGACTTCCACACGGTCGTCGAACATCGAGATGCGGATGTGTGCGGGCGCATCCCAAGTCCTATGAACGACTGCATTGGTAATGGCCTCGCGGAATGCTTCGAGCGGAATGAGCTCCTTGCGGATCCGCTCCATCCCCTGGATCTCTTCGTAGCAGTACTGGGCTTCGAAAAGCTCAAGGGCTCCGTCAATTTCCGCTAGAACGGATGCATGTTCAAGAGTCTTGCGCTGCTTAATGAGGTTGATAGTTTCACCAAACACTGCGATGTCGATACCCGGGAAGCCATTCTCGTCCGCGAGCAGTTCTGCCGCGTTGTTGTAGGTTCCGGTTTCATCAAGCAGGCCAAGGGTTTTGAGAGTATCGGTTGTGAATGACTGAAGCGAAAGTTTTGCTGTTAGACGATTCTCTAAAACGGTGAAAGATAAATCTTGTTTGTTTGCCGGGAGCTGCTCAAAGGAGAGGTTTTGACCCTCGAGTACAAGACGCGAAAGGCCTAGGGTATCAACTGGAATGGTCGCGGTGTCATTGCGCTTGTATGCCTTCGAGCGGTATAGGTAAGGCTTCGATCTGCCGGGAAAGACCGTAAGCTCCACGGTTGCATCGGGCTCGTCGATCTTTAGGGAGTAATCGGGCTGGGGGATGATCGAATCGTTAATCTTGTTTTCGATATCCAGGCAGGTCTGCTTGGGGTCATCGAGGCCAACGGCTTCTCCGTCGTCGTTAATTCCAAATAGAACGCGTCCTCCCGTGCCATTTGCATAAGCGGAGACGGTTTTAAGGAACGAATTGGTGACGCATTCCTTGAATTCAAGATCTTTGGATTCTTGCATTGTGATGCTCCGTTTCGCTTCAATTTGACGTGAAAAATAACACGTAAAAATTTTACACGTCATTTTACGCGTCAAAATTATGACACGAAAAAATTTGCGTGTCATTATGCGCGTCAAAGTGACGCGAAATGACGCGCAAACGCGAATGCATTGGCATTCTGAACAATAACGGAGTTTGTAAGCCTGGGGCTTGATTGGGCTAACGCATGGAATTATCCGTATTCTCGAACACGCTTTCGGTATCATTTTGGCATTAAAAGATACCGAAGTGTGTTCGTGATGCCGATAATAATTAAGAAAGAGGAGCGCTTCGTAGCTGCCTGGAAAGTGAGGATTTGACCATCTGATTGTCTCGATCTGTAACAACTAGGCGATCAAATGCTCGTTAGATGTTACAGATTTAGATTTTCTGCCTGGCCGATTCCGTTTGTCTCAATCTGTAACAACTGGGACCGAAAAGCTCGGCTAGATGTTACAGATCGAGATTGAGCGGATTGACCTGTGCGTTTGTCTCGATCTGTAACAGGTAGATGGTCAAAAGTGGTCTACATGTTACAGATCGAGATTGTTCGGCCCGGGCCACCCGTTCGTCTAAATCTGTAACAGCTAGGGCCGAAATACTCGACTAGATGTTACAGATCGAGATAAACGGCCCGCACAGGCCGAACCAAAACAAAAAGGCCGCATGCGAACCCGTGGAGGGATTCGCATGCGGCCGACAGGGGGTATGCGGCAAAAGTTAGGCCATGAGCAGGCCGGTCTCCGCGACGTTCTTGTACCAGTACGCGCTCGCCTTGGGATAGCGCTTCTGGGTCTCAAAGTCGATGTAGAACAGGCCATAGCGCTTGTTATAGCCGTTGGTCCAGGAGAACTGGTCCTGCAGCGACCACACAAAGTAACCGTCGATGTTTACGCCGCCGTCGATTGCCTTGAGGATCCATGCGAGATGCTGACGCATGTAGTCGATGCGAGGGGCGTCGTCGATAAAGCCGTCCTCGAAGTCGTCCTTATAGCCCATGCCGTTCTCGGTGATGTAGATCTTCTTGTAGTTGGGGTAATCGTTCTTAATACGCAGCAGCAGGTCGTACAGGCCCTCGGGATAGATGATCCAGTCCCAATCGGTGGTAGGAATGCCTTCGCGCACGCATGCCTCGCCCACGCCCTTGAGGAACCAGCGCGAGGAGCCCTTGTCGCCGGTGCCATTGTGGTTGATGTCGTTTTCGCCCTCGGCGGCACGCAGGAACTGGCACTTGTAGGTATTGACGCCCAGACAATCGTTGTAGGGGAGCGCGGCGGTCAGCGCGGCGATGTCCTCGTCGCGGACGTCGAGCTCGCCGCCGGCGATATGGGCCAGCTTGGTTGCGGCTTCCATGGTGTCGGCTGCATAGTGGCCGCGGAAGGTAGCGTCGAGTACCCAGCGGTTGTTGATGACGTCGGCCATGCGAGCTGCCTCGCAGTCGGCGGCGTTGTTGGGATCGAGGGGATACTTGGGCTCCAGGTTCTGGACAATGCCGATCTCGCCCTCAAAGCCGCCCTCGTGGAAGGCGACGACAGCCTTGGCGTGGGCCACCATCATGTTGTGCATGAGCTGGAAAGCCTTGTCCAGGCGATACTTCTCGCCGTGCGGCCAGTTGCCGACGATAAAGCTGCCCTCGGCGGTCGCGGGAATCTCGTTAAACGTGAACCAGTGCTTGACCTCGGTGAACTCGGCAAAGCAGAACTTGGCGTACTCGACGAAGGCATCGATGGTCGCGCGCGTCAAGAAGCCCTCGCCGCCGTCCTGGTAGAAGGCCTCGGGCGTATCGAAGTGATCGAGCGTGACATAGGGGATAACGCCAGCTTTGTTGCAGGTGGCAAAAAGCTCGTGATAGAAAGCGACGCCCTCGGGGTTAATCTCGCCGGTGCCACTGGGGAAGATACGGCTCCAAGCGATGGAGACGCGAATACCGTTGATGCCGAAGCGCTGGCACAAGTCGATATCGACCGGATATTTGTTGTAGAAGTCGCTTGCAGGATCGGGGGAGAAGCGACCCTGGGCAGCCAGGAAATCGTCCCAGGGCACTTTGCCCTTGCCGTGCGTACGGGTCTCGCCCTCAACCTGGTAAGCAGCGGTGGCGCCGCCAAACACAAAGCCGTCGGGGAACTGCATGGGGTTGGTCATGAGTCATCCTTTCTGTGGGATACGAATAGGGAGAGGTGCCCGAACTGGGGATCCGGGCACCAACAGAGGGAGGAACTAGTCGAGGTTCTCGCGGAGCCACTTGATGGCGCCGGCGGGGTCGCGAGTAAGGTCGATATATTCCTTACCGCGCGGAGCGAGCAGCTTAATGCCCAGGCGATCGGTGTCGGCCTTCATGTCGTTGTAGTAGCTACGAACCTGCGGGGCGAGCACGATAACGTCGTACTGATCCATGATGGCAGTGTGCTGGCCATAGGCGCCTGCGGAGGAAGCGATGTTCTCTCCGGTCTGTGCGGCACCTTCCTTGATGGCGTTGGCAAGCATGGCAGAGGTGCCGGCGCCGGCGCACAGGACGAGGACCTTCAGGCCATCGACGTCCTTCTTAGCGGATACGTCGGCGGCGGGCTCGGGCTGATCGGCGACAGGCTTGCTGTCGGCGGCAGCGGCGGTCGGCTCGACGGAAGCGGTAGCCTGCTCGACAGCGGGCGCAGGGGCGTTGGCGGCGATGGAAGCGGCACCATCGGACTCAAGACCCAGCTCGGCGGCGCGCTCGGCCTCCTGGTCGCAGAGCAGCTTATCGTATGCCTTCAAGAACGGCAGGTAAATGATGGCGTCCAGCAAGATGATAATCGCGACAAACACCAGGGCGATAAGCTGGAAGTTTGTGGTGATGAAGATGCCGATGGGGGCAGGGGTAGCCCAAGGCACCACGAAGGAGAAGCCGTTCATGCCCACGTTGTCGATAAAGAACTTGGCAACACTCACGTTGACGCAGCCGGCGGCAACAAAGGGGATGAGCATGTAGGGGTTAAGGATCATCGGCGCGCCAAAGAGCAGCGGTTCGTTGACGGCGAAGGCAACAGGAACAATCGAGGCCTTACCGACGGCTTTGAGCTGCTTGGACTTCATAAAGAGAATCAGCAGAAGCGGCACGATGAACGTGGCGCCGGTGCCGCCGAACTCACCCACGAGCGACATGTTAAAGGTGAGGGAGTGGGCGGGGTGACCACCGGCCAGCAGAACCTGCAGGTTCTCGGCCTGGTTGGCAAGACGGATGGGGTCGATGCCCGGCTGGACGATCGAGGGGCCGTGGACGCCGATGAACCAGAAGAACGCGGTGGCTGCCTGGATAAGGATAAGGCCAGGATAGGTTTCTGCAGCGGTAAAGAGCGGGGAGAGCAGCTTGATGAGCAGCTCGGAGAACGGAACGCCCATGAGGTTGCGCACGACGACATCGATGATGCCGCAGATGATGACAGCGCCGCCGAAGGGGATGATGTCACGGAAGTTCTGAGCGATGGCGCCCGGGACCTCCTTGGGTAGCTTAATGGTCAGATCGCGCGAGACGCAGAACTTGTAAACCCACACGGTAATGAACGCGGCGATATAGGCCGAGAACAGACCGCGCGTACCCATGCTGGTGCAATCGAAGACCGAAAGCTCGGAGCCGTTGAACTTGGTGGTGAACTGCGTAACAGCGAGCAGCAGCATGCTGCACTGGGCGGCCACCATGGTGGAGCCGTCGTTGAGCACCTTGCCGGCGGGCATGCGACGGTTCATGGAAGCCGTAAAGTTCTTGGCGGTGGTGCCGGCAACCATGATGCCCATGACGCCCATGGTGAAGTTGTACAGCTTGTTGCACCAGTCGATGAGCGGCTGGGGCAGCGTGATGCCAACGACGCCGGGAAGGGTGGCGATCAACAGGAAGATCGAAGAGGTGAGGACAATGGGCATGCACCCAAGGAATCCGTCCTTGATGGCCTGGAGGTATATGTTCCTCGAGATCTTCTCAAAGAACGGTTGATGCTTTTCGAGCATCTTTACGATGGCGTCCATAGAGCTCCTTTGCTACTTGATGCGCGATGCATGTGGATGGAACTGGTCGTCGATGGATGGTCAGGACTGCCCGGAAACCTTCCTGCTTAAGGAAGGCATTGCGAAATGACAACGTTGTCATTTCGTTAATGACAACGTAAGACATTTTTGGAAGAGCAACAAGGATATACGGGTGAGTGGTCGATATTGTTCGGTAAACGGTTGATTTATCAGTCAGGCAGGTAGTGTATGCTAGAACGCAAAAACAAGCGATGTAAAACCGACTGGAGAAGCAGTGGCAACGATGGACAAGAAAAATGTCTCAATGAATGATGTGGCGATTGCCGCTGGTGTTTCTCTCAAGACGGTTTCGCGCGTGATCAACGAGCCCGATAGCGTGCGAGAGTCGACACGCGATAAGGTCCATGCGGCCATGGAGGCGCTCGGGTTTCGAGCCAACTTTGCCGCGCGTTCGCTCAAGTTGGGCCGTTACGGGTGCATCGGCGTCGTGCTGTTCCACTTGTCGGGCGGTGCCGTGGACATGATCGACGGTATCGCCGATGCCGCCGAAGAGCGAGGCTTTGCGCTCACGATGATCAAAAAGCGGGCGGGGGAGAAGATGACCCTTGCCGAAGCGGCGCGTAGGATGTCGCAGCTTCCCGTCGACGGCATGATTTTCAACCTGCGCCAGATGGTCGATGACTTTGATACCTTTGAGGCGCCGAAAGACCTCAAGACGGTGATTATCACACCGATGGAACATCCTACCTGCTCCACCGTCAGTGACGACCAAGAGGGCGGCGCGCGCATGGCGTGCGAGTACTTCTTGGATCATGGTCACAAGAACGTGTATTTCGTTTCGGGTAAGAAAGAGTCGCTGTCGAGCCAGTGCCGTATGAAAGGTTGGCGAGCGGCACTCGAGGCACGTGGCATTGAGCCGCCTGAACCTCTGCAAGGCGATTGGAATGCGGATAGTGGCTACGCCGCGGGCCTTGTGCTTGCCGATAAACCCGATTGCACGGCGGTCCTCGCTGCTAACGACTGCATGGCAAACGGCGTGATGATGGCTCTACGTGACAAAGGGCTCAATGTGCCCGACGACGTGTCCGTGATCGGTTTCGACGATGAGCTCTACAAGATGATTCCCAACTCGATTCTGACGTCGGTGAAGTTTCGCCACCGCGAGCTGGGCATCCGTGCGCTTAACGAGGTCGTCGCAGGTCTGGAAGCCCCGAGCTCCAGAAGCCGTACGCTCGTCTCGGGCGTGTTGGTCGAGCGTTCCAGCGTAAAGGACTTGCGGGCGTAGACGTGCTCGGCCTATTCCGTTTGTCTCAATCTGTAACAGCTAGGACCCAAAAACTCGGCTAGATGTTACAGATCGAGATTTTTGGCCCGGCTTATTCCGTTTGTCTCGATCTGTAACGTCTAAGCGGTCAAAAGTGGTCTACATGTTACAGATTGAGATTTTCGGCTTGGCCTGTGCGTTCATCTCGATCTGTAACAGCTGGGACCCAAAAACTCGGCTAGATGTTACAGATTGAGATGAACAGGAGGACGGGTGCGGTCTAAACAAAATGGCCCGCGCATCACACATCGATGCACGGGCCATTTATTGTCTGCAAGCGGCAGGTGGTGTCAGCGTCTTATGCCTCGAGGTTTTCCTCGATCCAGGCGACGGCACCCTTGGGATCCTTAGTGAGGTCGATGTACTGTTTGCCCTTGGGCGACAGCAGCGTGATGCCCAGGCGGTCGGTGTCGGCCTTCATCTCGTTGTAATAGGTGCGAACCTGCGGAGCCAGGACGATGACGTTGTACTGGTCCATGATGGCGTAGTGACTGCCGTAGGCACCGGCGTTGGCGGTAATGTCGATGCCCAGCTCGTCGGCGCCTTCCTTAAGCGCGTTGGCGAGCAGTGCAGAGGTGCCGGCGCCAGCGCACAGAACCAGAACCCTCAGATCCTTGCCCTTAAGGGCGGACGGAGCTGCGGAGGCCTCAGTGGCAGAAGCGGTCTCGACAACAGGAGCCTCAACGGCGGGGGCGTCAGCGGTCTTAACGGTCTTGGTCTCCTCGGCCTCTTCTTCGGCCAGGGTCTCAGCCTCCTGCTTGCACAGGACGTTGTCGTAGGCCTTGCAGAACGGGTAGTAGATCAAGAAGTCAACGACCAGCAGGACGACAACCAGGACCAGAGAGATCGGCTGGAAGTTGGTGTCGATGAAGGTGCCGATCGGTCCGGGGAGTGCCCACGGCATGGCATAGATAAAGCCGTTCATGCCCAAAAAGTCGATGAAGAACTTACCAATGAGGACGTTGGCCACGGGGGCAAACAGGAACGGGATCAGGAAGTACGGGTTGAGGATGATGGGCGCGGCGAACAGCAGCGGCTCGTTGACGGCGAACATCACGGGTACGACAGAGGCTTTGCCGACGGCCTTGAGCTGCTTGGAGCGCATAAAGAGCAGGAAGATGATCGGGACAATGAACGTGGCGCCGGTGCCGCCGAGTTCGCCGATGTAGTTACCGAAGTTCTCGGTCAGGGCGAGGGCGGGGTGACCGCCGGCCTGCAGCGTGGCGAGGTTGGTGGTGATGTTGCCAAACAGCGCGGCGTTGAGGGCAGGCTTAACGACCGAGGGGCCGTGGATGCCCATGAACCAGAACAGCGGGATCATGAACCAGATGAGGGCGAGGCCGGCGTAGGAATCGGCAGCGGCGAACAGCGGGCTCACCAGCGTGGAGATGACGTTGGCAAACGGGACGGCCAAGCAGGTGCGGCAGATAACGTCGATGACGGCGACAAACAGGATGGAGAAGCTGAAGGCGAAGATGTCGCGGAAGTTCTGGGCGATGGCGCCGGGGACTTCTTTGGGCAGCTTGATGGTGATGTCTCGCTTAATGCAGAAGGCATAGATGTTGACCGTGGCAAATGCGGCGACAAAGGAGCTCAGCAGGCCCTTGGTGCCCATGTTGTCGGTAAAGAACACCGAGACATCGGCGCCGTCGATCTTGGCACTCGTCTGGGTAACGGCCAAGATGAGCATAGCGCACATGGCGGCGACCATGGTGCTCGTGGCGTTGATGGCCTTGCCGGCAGGCATGCGGCGGTTCTTGGAGCCGGTCAGCGCGCTTGCGGTGGTGCCGGCGACCATGATGCCCACGACGCCCATCGTGAAGTTGTAAACCTTGTTGCAGAAGTTCACGACGTCGACGTTCCACCAGTCGGGCAGCGTAAAGCCGCCGACCGTGGCGACAACGCCCGGCAGGGTCGAAATAAGCAGGAAGACAGAAGAAGACAGGATGATGGGCATTGCTGCCAAAAAGCCGTCTTTAATGGCCTGAAGGTAGATGTTCTTAGAGACCTTGTCGAAGTACGGCTGACCTTTCTCCAAGAACTTAACGATCGATTCCATAGTTCACGCTCCTCTTTGCATGAAATCTTAATGGCATGGACGTTGAAAACCTATATGGTCTCCCGCTTGCTAAAAGCCCGGGTGCAGGCGGGGTCGGTCCCAGGGGGAGAGAGGGGAGCGGCTGGGTTTGTATCGCATAGGGCCGCTCCCTTCTCGGGGGAAAGCGAGGCGATGCGCTACTGCGCGTCCGCCATAGTGTCGGCGAGCTCCTTGTACCAGAGTGCCGACTGCTTGATGTAGCGTTTTTGCGTGTCGAAGTCGATGTAGAACAGGCCGTAGCGCTTGTTATAGCCGTTGGCCCACGAGAACTGGTCCTGCAGGCTCCAGATAAAGTAGCCCTGGACGTCGACGCCCTCGGCGCGCGCCTGGAGCACCTTCTCCATGTGCTGGTCGACAAAGTCGATGCGCTCGGGATCGGCGACGATGCCGTTTGCGTCGGGCTCGGGGTCCTTGTGGCCCAGGCCGTTTTCGGTGATATAGATGACGGGGAGGTTGGGATAGGTGGCGCTGATGTGCTTGAGCGTGTCGTAGAGGCCTTGCGGGTAGATGAGCCAATCCCAGTCGGTGGTGGGGATACCCGGCATATCGACCTGCTGCCCGACGCCCTTAAACTTAAAGCACGAGGTGCCCTTGTCTCCGGTGCCGTTAAAGCTGTTGGTGGACTCGCCATCGTAGGCGGCGATAAACGCCGACTGATAGTAGTTGAGGCCGAACATATCGTTGCGGGGCGCCGCCTTGGCGAGCTCCTCCATGTCGCTGTCCTCAACCGTAAGCGTGGCGTTGTTGGCACGCAGAATCTCGTTGATGAGTGAGAGGGTGCGCGCGGAGTAGTGGCCCAGGAAGGCGCCGTCCATGATGAAGTCGGTGTAGAAGGCGTTGTACAGGTCGGCGGCGTGCTGGTCGGCGGGCGAGTCGGTGGCAGGATATGCCGGCGTCAGGACGTTGACCATGCCAATGCGGCCGCCCAGGTGCTCGGTCTCGTCAAGATCCTTATACAGGTTGACGGCGCGGGCGTGGGCAACGAGCTCGTTGTGCTGGCTCTGGATGCCGCTCGTCACATCAAAGTGATGGTTGGGCGGGAAGTTGCCTTGGATGTATTGGGAGTGCGAGAGGCTGATGAGCTCGTTGATGGTGAACCAATTCTTGACCTCGCGGAACTCGCGGAAGCAGAACTCGGCATAGCGCACATAGGCGTCGACGGTCTTGCGGTTGAGCCAGTCGCCCTGGTTGAACAGGGCGGCGGGGGAGTCAAAGTGATGCAGGGACACATAGGGCTCGACGCCATACTTTTTGCAGCAGGCGAACAGCTCGTGGTAGTGCTTAACGCCCTCGGCGAGGGGCTCGGCATCGTCGCCGTTGGGGAAGATGCGGGTCCAGGCGATGGACACACGGATGGCGTTGAGCCCATGCTCGGCAGAAAGGCGGATATCCTCCTCGTAGCGGTTGTAGAAATCACTGGCCGGGTCGGGCAAAAAGCGACCCTGGGCGACAAGGTAATCGTCCCACATGGTCTTACCCTTGCCTGCCACCTTCGTGGAACCTTCCGTTTGGTACGCGGCGGTTGCGGCGCCCCAAACAAAGCCCTTCGGCAGCTGCTGTACGCGGTTTAGCAAAGACATATGCATACACCCTCTCGTCTCGCTGTTCGATACTGTGCGTTTGTGCTCAGGAGGCTCCCTGGTTAGCGTTCAGCGGTGAAAAAGCCCGATAAACACTATCTTAAAATGATTAGAACCAAAATGAGCACGTGAACATTTGACAATGAGCACGTTAACATCCGGCTGGGATGTATAGAAACAAAACAACTTCAAACAGCCGCGAACGGTTGTATTTGTTCGGTAAGCGGTTTTGATTGACAGAAGTTTTCATGTTGTGGTATATGGCTCGGGTATCATGAGCACGTTATCAATGTATGTACGATGCGCCATGGGCGCGGGGAATAGTTGGGAAGCAGGTTAGCGTGGAAGGCATGGCTCAGCGGACAAGGAATGGTCGTTCGGCGAGCGCGGCAGAGGTTGCGGCGCTCGCTGGCGTGAGCCGCCAGACTGTGTCTCGCGTGGTCAACGGTATGCCCAACGTGACGGAAAAGACGCGCAAGCGTGTGCTGGCCGCCATGGAAGAGCTGGGCTTTCGTCCCAATTTTGCTGGAACGGCGTTGCGCGGCGGGTCGTATCGTTCTATTGGCCTGTGCATGTACAACATCACACGTGTCGGTAACCTGGCGACGCTCGAGGGTATCATGCAAGCGGCGCGCGAGCATGATTTTGCCGTCACTATGATCGAGATGGGCGGCGACAAGCCCTATACACTTGCCGATGCCTCGCGCCGCATGGTCGAGCGACCCGTCGACGGCATGATTCTCAACATGAACCGCATGGCTCCCGATTTTGAGGAGTTTGTTCCCCAGCCGGGAGTGCGAACGGTCATCCTGTCCATGTATGCGCATCCGCGCTGCACGACGATCGACTCCGACCAGTATGGTTCGTGCGAGCTGTTGACCAATTATCTGCTGGAACATGGTCACTCGAATATGCGGTTTGTGGCGGGTCCGGAAAACTCGATTTCCTCGCGTTTTCGTGAGGCCGGTTGGCGCGATACGCTGGGTCGTGCTCATGTCGATGCCGCTCCGATGCTGCGTGGCGATTGGAGTGCGGACAGTGGGTACGCCATGGGCGAGCGGATTGCGGCCGAGGTGCTTGCCGGCGGGTCGCAGGCGCCGACTGCCGTGCTTGCGGCAAATGACCAGATGGCGCTGGGCGTTATCGCCGCGCTCGAGAACGCGGGCCTGTCCGTGCCCGACGACGTGAGCGTGGTTGGTATCGACGACGCACTCGAGGGACTTGTTCCTCACAATCGACTGACGACGCTGCGATTTGATTTGCGCGGTGTCGGTAAGCTTGCGTTTGAGGCGGCGATTGGAGAGAGCTCGTCTATCGAGGCGATTCATGTGCCGAGTACGCTGGTCGAACGCTCGACTGTTAGGGACATACGGGGTTAGGTCCTACTCCGTTTGTCTCGATTTGTAACAGGTAGACGGTCAAAAGCGGGCTACGTGTTACAGATTTAGATTCTTCGGAAAGAGCAATCCTGTTCGTCTCAATCTGTAACAGCTAGGACCAAAAAACTCGGCTAGATGTTACAGATCGAGACAAACGGCTCCCGACCAGCCCAAAAACAAAAAGACCGGGGGCGGCGCGCCGTGTGACGTGCCGCCCCCGGCTGAGAAATGGGGACAGGTTGTGTGAGCGGGGCAGCCCCGCGAGCCGCTAGTCCAGACGACGGGTCTCGGCTACGTGCTTATACCAGTATGCGCTTGCCTTGGGCGTGCGCTTCTGGGTTTCAAAGTCAACGTAGAAGAAGCCGTAACGCTTGTTGTAGCCATTGGTCCAGGAGAACTGATCCTGCAGGCTCCACAGGAAGTAGCCGCCCACGTTGACGCCCACCTCCATGGCCTTGAGCAACCAGCGTAGGTGCTGCTCGATGTAGTCGATGCGCGGCTGGTCGTCCACAAAACCGTCCTTGTAGGGGTCCTTGTAACCCATGCCGTTCTCGGTGATGAAGATCTGCTTGTAGTTGGGGTAGTGCTGCTTAATGTAGACGAGCAGATCGAACAGACCCTCGGGATAGATGATCCAGTCCCAGTCGGTGGTGGGGATGCCGGGCTTGTTCACATGCTCGCCAATGCCCTTGACGCGCCAGCGGCCGGTGCCCTTTTCGCCCGTACCGTTGTGGTGCAGGTCGTTCTCGCCATCGTAAGCCTTCAAGAAACGGCACTGGTAGTTGTTAACGCCAAGGTAGTCGTTGTAGAGCGCTGCTTCGCGCATAATCTCGAGATCCTCGTCCAGGATCTCGATGGTGCCGCCCGAGACGGCAGCCAGGCGGTTGGCGCACTCGAGGGTATCGGGCGCGTAGTCGCCGCGGAAGGTGGCGTCGAGCAAGAACTGGTTCTGCAGCACGTGCTCGTTGTTGGCGGCTTTGATGTCGGCGGGGTCGTTCTCGTTAAGCGGGTACTTAAACTCCAGCGACTGAATGACGCCGATCTTGCCCTTAAAACCACCGTTGTGGAAGGCCAGTACTGCCTTGGCGTGGGCGAGCATCATGTTGTGCTCGCACTGGAAAGCCTCGGCCAGATGCGCCTTGACGCCGCCGGGGAAGGTACCCTCGATGTAGGTGTTGGAGGCGTCGGCCCAGATCTCGTTAAAGGTGAACCAGTAGGTCACCTGGTCGGCGTACTCCTTAAAGCAAAAGGTGGCAAAGTCCACAAAGGCGTCGATGGTCTCGCGGTTGAGGAAGTCGCCCTTCTCAAAGAGGGGAAGCGGCGTGTCAAAGTGATGCAGCGTGACAAACGGCTCAACGTGGTGCTTGTGGCACTCGGCGAAGAGATCATGGTAGAACTGGACACCCTCGGGGTTGATCTCGCCGGTGCCGTTGGGGAAGATGCGGCTCCAGGCGATGGAGAGGCGAATGCCGTTGATGCCGAACTCCTCGCACAGCTCCAGGTCGACGGGGTACTGGTTGTAGAAGTCCGAAGCGGGATCGGGGGAGAAACGGCCCTGGGCCTCCAGGAAGTCGTCCCAGGCGACTTTGCCCTTACCGTGAGTGCGGGTCTCGCCCTCTACCTGGTAGGCAGCAGTGGCGCCGCCAAAGACAAAGTCCTCGGGAAACTGCGCGGGCGGGTTGGTGACGCTAGCAGGGTTAACGGACATGATGATCCAATCGTCTAAATCGAAGGGCCAGCCGGCTGTTGATGGTCGGCTGGCTCTGAGCGTTACTTACTTCGAGAGTTGCTCACTTACGAAGGCGAGAGACTTGTCGCCGTTCTGGGAGAGCTCGATGTACTGCTTACCGCGGCAGGCGACGCACTTGTTGCCCACACGCTCGCAGTCTTTCTGCAGGTCGGCCAGGTAGCTGGCGGCCTGCGGGGCCAGGACGACCAGATCAAAGTCGGGGAGCATGTCGACGTGGTTGCCATATGCTTCGGCAGCGGTTTCGAGGTTAATGCCGCGCTCCTTGGCGGCCTTGGCCAGCGCGTTGGCGAGCAGGCCCGAGGTACCGCCGCCCTGGCAGAGCACAAGCACGCGCTTGCCGTTGAGGTCGCTGGCGGTCGTAGCCTCGGCAGCGGGTGCTGCGGAAGCGGCGGGGGCGTCAGCCTTCACGGCCTCGGCAGCGGCGCCGGCGGCAACGCTCTTGGCATCGGCCTTGCCCTGGAAGGCATCGTTGAGCTTGGCGGCCTTCTCGGCGTTCTTGGCGGCGAGCTCCTCTTGGGAGATCTCGGCCTCCTCAGCGCACTTCTGGGCGTCATAGGCACGGAAGAACGGATAGTACAGGACAAAGTCGACGACCAGGATGAGGGCGAGCATCACAAAAGCGAGCGGCTGGAAGCCCAGGCCCATGATGGTGCCGATGGGGCCGGGGACGGTCCAGGGCAAGGTGTACATAAAGCCGTTCATGCCCAAGAAGTCGATAAAGATCTTGAGGATCCAGATGTTGGCGATCGGGGCAAAGACAAACGGGACAAAGAAGACGGGGTTGAGCACGATGGGCGCGGCGAACAGCAGCGGCTCGTTGACAGCGAAGCAGACGGGAACGATGGCGGCCTTACCGACGGCGCGCATCTCCTGGGACTTGGCCAGGAAGCAGAACATAAAGACCAGGACAAGCGTGGCGCCGGTGCCACCCATGCAGACGACGAAGTACTGGGCACCCTGGGTCAGGACAGCGGAAGCGTGCTGGCCGGCCTGGAACGCAGCCAGGTTGTCGGTCATGTTGGCAACGAGGGCGGCGGCGATGGCGGGCTCGACGATCGAGGGGCCGTGGACGCCCACGAACCAGAAGAGGCTCATGGCGCCGTAGATTACAGCGAGGCCGATGTAGCCGTCGGCAGCGGTGAACAGGGGCTGGAACACCTGGATGACGCCCTGGGCAAAGCAGAAGCCAAAGGCAGCGCGGAAGACGATGTCAAAGACCCAAAAGACGGTGATGCAGACGGAGAAGGGGATGATGTCCTTAAAGGTCTGCGAGATGTTGGGCGGAACCTGCTCGGGCATCTTGACGGTGATGTTGCGCTTGATGAAGAACTTGTAGATGATGCCGGTCACAAACGCAGCGATAAAGGCGGTCAACAGGCCTTTGGAACCAAGGTAGGTGGTGTTGAAGCCGCTGGCAGCGTCCGTGGCGATCGTGTCGCTCGAAAGGAGCAAGAAGCCGATGATGGCTGCGCACATGCACGAGATGAAGTTGATCTGGTTGTTTTTGGGTAGATCGCGGTTCTGGGCGTCGGCGAAGTGTTTGGCCGTGGTGGCGGCGCAGGCGATGGCCAGGATGCCCATGGAGTAGTTGTAGCACTTCCACAGGGCGTTGTTGATGTCATCGGGCCAGTAGAAACCCCAGATGTTGGGGACCGAGGCTACCAGGCAGAAGATGGACGAGAAGATGATGATGGGGATGACGGAGATAAAGCCGTCGCGGATCGCCTTGAGGTACTTGTTGCGGGCGATCGCGTTGAAAAAGGGCTGGCCTTTTTCGATGGTGGCGATAAGCTGCTCCATGCAATGCTCCTAAGAGTCGGTGGGTTAGCAACGATGGTAGCTTTTGGCGTTCGGTTGCCAAAATGTTGACGTTGCCATTTTGCGACACAAAAAAAGACGCGAACCGGTGGTTCCTGTGCCTGCGAACCGTCGATTCCTTATGCGTAAACGTTTGAGCCGCCCGGTGGCTCTGTGTTTGCGCAATGGCAACGTTAACATTTGGGCGCCAAAAGCCGTTTGGGGAAGCAAAAATGTCGGTGAACGGTAGGTTTTGGGTGGTGAGCGTATGGTGGGGGAGGCGTTGGATATACTTGAAGGCGTTAAAAATGACTGCGTAGGGTGCCACCAATGGCATCGTCGACATAGAAAGATCGACCTATGGCCGCTGTTAAAAAATCGGTATCCGTCAAAGACGTGGCGCGCCTCGCGGGCGTTTCGGAGCAGACGGTCTCGCGCACCGTGCACGATTCGCCCAGTGTGCGCCCCGAGACCAAGGAACGCGTGCGTGCCGCCATGCGCGAGCTGGGGTATCGCCCCAATTTCGCCGGTCGATCGCTGCGCCGTGGCAAGTTTAAGACCGTCGGCGTCGCCATGTTCAACATTACCGGTACCGGCAACCTCGACCGTATGGAGGGCTTTGCCGCCGCGGCCGACAAACATGGCTATGCCATCACCCTCACTAAAGTGGATGGACATCCCTATACCCTCGAGAGCGCATCGTCGCGTATGAGCGCGCTGCCGGTAGACGGCATGGTCGTGATCATGAATCGCATGCCGGCGGACTTTGGCACCTTCGAGCCGCTACCTGGCATGCAGACGGTGCTCGTTACCATGCTGGAGCACCCACTGTGCTCGACGGTCGATAACGATCAGCTCGATTGCTCACGCCAGGTTGTCGAGTACTTGCTGGGGCAGGGACACAAGACCGTGCACTTTATCTCGTGTCCCGAGCGCTCGCTTTCGGGCATGCGGCGCGAGGAAGGCTGGCGCGAGACATTGCGCGCGCATGGCATTGAGCCACCGCGACTCGTTCGTGGCGATTGGACGGCACAGAGCGGGTATGCTGCCGGTCAGGCTCTGGCGGACGATCCGACCTGTACGGCCATTTATGCTTCCAACGACGCCATGGCCTACGGCTGCATTCGCGGACTCGAGTCGCGCGGAAAGCACGTGCCCGAGGACGTGAGCGTGGTGGGTGTTGATGACAGTCTGGGCGACATCGTGCCCGATCGTCGCCTGGCCACCGTGCGCTTTGACAACAAGCGTGTCGGCATGTGGGCAGTCGATAAGATCGCCGGTGCCGAGGGCGTTGAACCCGGTGTGGAGCACATGCTGTTTCCGGGCGTACTCGTCGAGGGCGATACAGTGCGCGATTGGCGCTAGGGCACGGGCCTGTTTGGGTTTCCGCTAATTGTGTTCGATATTGTTCAGATTGGTTTAAAAACCGTTCACGGGCGAAAAGTGACCGTTCATAGCTTGAAATTACGTTTTGCGCTGTTCTTTTTTGTTTGAATGTTAATGTTTCTGCCATACAGAACGCAGCGCGTATGCCCGGACGCGATGCTCTCCATTGGTTCATATGTGAAAGGAACGCAATATGGCAACCAAAGAAGAAATCTCGATGGTTGGATTCGAGATTGTCGCATACGCAGGTGACGCCCAGACCGATTTGCTTGCAGCGCTCGATGCTGCTCGCGAGGGTGACTTTGAGAAGGCCGAGCAGCTGCACAAGGATGCCAGCGATGCGCTCATCGGTGCCCACGACACGCAGACCAAGCTGCTTTCGCAGGAGGCCGGCGGTGGCGAGATGGAGATGACCTTCATCATGGCTCACGCTCAGGACACCCTCATGACCACTATGATCCTGGAGAAGCAGGCCCGCTTTACCATCGATGCCTACAAGCGCATCGCCGAGCTCGAGGCCAAGCTCGCCTAACGAGCCCTCACAACCAAGTCCCCTTCCAAAAGCTCTGCCGCCACCCGCAGCAGGGCTTTTTCTGTCCTCCTCCAAGTTGCGGTGAAATAGGGACTGAATAGGGGCCGGCGGGCGCAAAACAATCCCTATTCCACCGCAACTCATCCCGAGATAGTCATTGGGGACAGTCTTGGTGCGCTCCGTTCGTCTTCCCGTTCGATTTTTGCTCGGTGGGTATACTTTCTTTCGCATTAAACGCCGGACTGAGGAGGTATCCAAATGCCGGATAACGGGTCAATACAAAAAAGAGACGCGCACGAGATGGCTCATGGGCGTTCTGTCCAGATAACCGAGCACACGACGGTAACAGAGCTGCAGCCCAGCCTGTCCGATGTCGTGTGCGCAAACAAAAAGCTGCAGATTGGCTTTATCGTTGCGCTCGTGGTACTGGCGCTGCTGTCGGGCTTTGTAGCTCGTCCGCATTTCGCCGATACCAAAACTTGGGACTCCACCATCGAGGTCATCGACCAAAAGAAGGGTAACGTACTGGCGCTCACGACCTCGTGCGTGGCGCTGTCTGCGGGCATTACCGCGCTGCCGGGCGATACGGGAACGCCGGTTGCCGAGCAGCTCGCGCAGCTTTCGGGTAACTTGGGCATCGTGCTTGCCGTGCTCTACCTCGAGAAATACCTGCTGACCATTTTGTGGTCGGTTGGCCTGGGCATCCTGATCCCGTTTGCGCTGGTGCTCCTTGCGGTGTCGCTCGGCATTCACGGGCGCTGGAGCACGAGCGCCGTCCTGCGCCGCGTGGCGACTCGCGTGCTGGTGGTCGCCACGATCGGCATGGCGTTGGTGCCTGCAAGCGTATGGGTGTCGCAAAAGGTCGACGAAACGTATCGAGTGAGCATCGAAGCGGCCGAGCAAAAGGCGGCCGACGCTGCGGGTACGGCAAATAGTGATAGCTCCAAAGCAAGCAAGAAAAAGACCGAGTCCACAGAGTCCAAGAACGTGCTTGAGCAGCTTGCCGACGGTGCCTCAAGCCTGGTCACGTCGGTAACCAGTGGTGCCAAGCAGATGACCGACGAGATCGTGCAGCAGGTGACCGACCTTATCGAAGGCGTCATCGTGATGATCGTGACCTCGTGCGTGATTCCATTGCTGGTGCTCGCGGCGTTTTTGTGGCTGGGGCACACCCTGCTGGGGATTGATATTTCCGGCCCGGCGAACTATTTGACGGGTCGCTTTCTGAGCGCTCCGTCCAAGCACGCCAAAAAGGGCGGGCAGTCCGAGTAGCTAAAACAGCTGTATATACCGGGGAATACCGCCGAAGGGCGGCCGAGACACGTTCTCGGCCGCCCTTTTGTTTGTTGAATACGTGGCAGGGTGGGCTTTCCCCGATTCCAAACGGTCAGCAATCATCCGCGAACGGTATTTGTTCAAAAAAGAACAAAGACAAACAAATAATTCTTGCAGTTTATGTTCGAATGTGTTCAAATAAACACGAACAGTGAAGAACCGCACGTTCAGATGCCCGGACCTGAACGCGATTCAACACTTCCAAACAGGAACTACGCACCTGCGTATCTCTCAAGGAGGATGTCATGAGGGTTGTAATCGCTTCCGATGCCGACGGTATGTCGATGAAGGAGTCCATCAAGGAGATGCTCATCGCCGACGGTCACGAGGTCGTCGACTATTCCGAGACCCCTGCCGCGGACTTTGTCGATTCCGCGACCGCCGTTGCCAAGGACCTGCTGGAGCACAAGGATTCCCAGGGCTTCGCATTCGATAAGTACGGCGTCGGCTCCTATATGGCCGCCGTCAAGATTAAGGGCATGGTCGTCGCCAACATTTCCGACGAGCGTTCCGCCTACATGACCCGCGAGCACAACGGCTCGCGCATGGTCACCATGGGCCCGGGCGTTGTGGGCACCGAGGTCGCCAAGAAGATCGCCCGTGAGTTCCTGCGCGCCCAGTACGCCGGCGGCCGTCACCAGATCCGTGTCGACATGCTCAACAAGATGGCCTAACGAGAGCCACCGAGAACTCGAACTTCTACCTCAACTTGTGAATTCAGACGAAAGGACGTTCTGATGAAGAAGACCATCGCAATCGGTTGCGACCATATCGTTACGGACGAGAAGATCTATCTGGCCGACCGCCTGGAGCAGGCTGGCTACAAGGTGCTCGACTGCGGCACCTACAGCCACACCCGTACGCACTATCCCATCTACGGTAAGGCCGTGGGCGAGGCTGTTGCCAGCGGCAAGGCCGACTTTGGCGTGGCCCTGTGCGGCACCGGCATCGGCATCACCAACGCCGTCAACAAGGTTCCCGGCGCCCGCTGCGCCCTGGTCCGCGACATGACCTCTGCCCTGTATGCCCGTCGCGAGCTCAACGCCAACATCGTGGGCTTTGGCGGCAAGATTACCGGCGAGTTCCTGATGGCCGATATCATGCTTGCCTTCCTGGAGGAGCCCTACGAGAAGACCCCCGAGCACGACGCCCTGATCGCCAAGATCGATGCCTGCAATAAGGCCGACGCCGAGGCTCAGGCTGACCCGCACTTCTTTGACGAGTTCCTGGAGAAGTGGGACCGCGGCGAGTACCATGATTAGCGGGTATCCGGCGTAATTTACTAGTCCGTTGACGGCTCGCGTTTCTGTGAGGGGGCGCGGGCCGGTTTTCTATCGGCCCTATTGACTTGGCGGGCTGTCGTAAGAAAGGGAAGGCTCCTATGGAGTTTGTTCTTGATAACGGTTCTATCCGCGTAGCACTGAGCACGGCGGGCGGGTCGTTCACTTCTATTGCGGCCAACGGCCGTGAGTACCTGTGGCAGGGTGATTCTTCGGTCTGGTCGGGCCAGGCACCCATTTGCTTCCCGATCTGCGGCGGCCTTCGTGACGGTCGCGCGATGACTATGGGTGGTCGCGAGGTCAAGCTCGCCCGCCATGGTTTTGCCCGCAAGCAGGAGTGGAAGCTCGAGAAGCAGAGTGACAACATGGTTGCGCTGAGCCTAAGCTCTGCCGACCATGCCGAGTTGCTCGAGCAGTACCCGTATCCGTTTAAGATCGTTGCTCGTTACACGATCGATTCGGAAAAGGTGGCCGTGTCGTACGAGGTGACCAATGAGGGCATCGAGGATATGCCATTCTTTGTGGGTGGTCACCCCGGCTTTAAGTGCCCGCTCGACGAGGGCGAGTCCTACGACGACTATGAACTTCGTTTCGATCAGCGTGAGGCGACCGAGCTTTGCACCGCTGTTCCCTCCACAGGCCTGATCGATGTCGAGCACCGTAGCAAGAACCCGATGGTCGGCCACGATCTGCCGCTTACCCATGAACTCTTTGACTTCGCGGAGACCATCTTCGACGTGCTCGAGAGCCGCGTGGTTACGCTGACCAAGAAAACCGAGAACAAGGGCGTGCGCCTGACGTTCCCCGATATGCCGTACCTGATTGTGTGGAGCAAGCCAGAGGGCGACTTTGTGGCTGTTGAACCGTGGGGTGGTCTGTCCACCTGCTCCGACGAGGACGATATCCTGGAGCACAAGCGTGGCTGCCTGGTGGCTAAGCCGGGGGAGACTGTTACCCGCGGCTTTGAGATCGAGATCCTTTAACGAGTTATCGTATGTTTGGGGCGGGTCATGCCGCCCCGGAACAGGAGTTCAACATGATTCTGACCGTTACCATGAACCCGTCGATTGATACGCGCTATCAGCTCGACAAGTTGATCATCGACGATGTTAACCGTGTGACGCCCGAAAAGACCGCTGGCGGCAAGGGCCTCAACGTGAGCCGCGTGCTGCTGCAGCTGGGCGACGACGTGCTCGCGACCGGTCTGCTCGGCGGCCACATGGGTGCCTATATGGCCGAGCTCATGGATGCCGATGGCGTCAAGAACGACTTTGTGCCCATCGCCGGTGAGACGCGCATTTGCCTGAATATTCTGCACGAGGGTAATCAGACCGAGCTTTTGGAGAGCGGCCCGCAGATCGCCCCGGCCGAGCTCGAGGCCTTTACGGCCAAGTTCGCCGAGCTTGCAGCGAAGGCGGACGTTGTGACGCTTTCGGGCTCGCTGCCGCGCGGCGTCGATGCCGGCTACTATGCCGAGCTCGTCAAGATCGCCGAGGAGGCGGGCGCCAAGGTGCTGCTCGATACCTCGGGTGCATCGCTGGAGGCCGCGCTGGAGTCCGACGCTAAGCCTGAGCTCGTAAAGCCCAACCTGACTGAGATTAACGGCCTGCTGGGTACGTCCTTTACGACCGATGATGTCGATGCCCTGCGCGAGGCGCTTGCCGCCGATGACCGTTTTGCCGGTATCCCCTGGGTTGTCGTTTCGATGGGCGCTGCCGGTTCGGTGGGCTTCCATGAGGGCCGCGCGTTCCGCGCCAAGACGCCCGCGATTGCGGCTGTGAACGCAACGGGTTCCGGTGACTCGACCATCGCCGGCTTTGCGCATGCCATTGCAGCTGGTGCCGACGACGTCACGGTGCTCAAGACCGCCAATACCTGCGGCAAGCTCAACGCCATGGATCCCAAGACCGGCCACCTGGTCATGGACCGCTGGGACGAGGTCTACGACAGCGTTGAGGTCACGGAGCTTTAGGGTTACGGCGTTTTACAAACGCCGTAACCGGCCGACGCTGCGCGGGCCGCATTTGGGCAATCTGACGTTCAACTTCAAGGGCGCGACCAGAAGGTCAGCGCCCTTTCGTTTCACGTCACCTTGCCTCAAATGCGGCCCGCTCGCTGCCGTTGCCAAAACATCGGCGTTGCCTTGCTTCGGGAATGCGGCAGATAGAGACGTTCCTTTTTGCCGGCAGTTTGGGACACTCCTTACGGGGCACCCCCTCCACAGCGCCTATGCCAGCTTGTCGATTTGCCCAATCTCCCAGAGCGGAATATTGACGAGCGTGCCTTCGTCTCTATATGCCGCTAACGATGTTCTCACGCAGCGCTCGAGCTTGAACTTCTCGCAGGCAATCCTCAGGCTCTTTGCTTTGAGGTTCTCTGCCGCCTTGACCTCGAGCGGAAGCACGGTCCCCGCATGGTCGATGGCAAAGTCAGTCTCTGCATTGCCGGAGGAGGATGACCAATACGCGGGAGTTTTGCCTTGGAGCAAAAGCTCCTGTGCGACGTATTGCTCGGTCAGCGAGCCTTTGAACTCCGTAAAAACAGCGGGCCCGTTCAGAACAATGGCTGGCGAGAGGCCGGAGAGTGCTCCGAGGATGCCGGTGTCGATGCAGAACAGCTTGAAGCCCGAGAGATCCTCGTAGCTTGTGAGCGGTGCTCTTAGGGCGGAAACACGTGGTACCTTATGAACGATTCCATAGTCCATGAGCCACTGGAGGCTTTCCTCAAAATCGCGTGCGCGCGCCCCGGGACGAAGCGCGCCGTAGACGAACTTCTTGTTTTCCTTTGCGAGCTGGCCGGGAAGGGATTTCCAAACCAGCCTCATGCGCTCGACGATGCGGGCTGGCGCATGCTTGCCAAAATCGGATTCATAAGCTTCGATGATTTGCTGCTGAAGCCTGCGGGCCTCGATGAAATCGTGGGAGGCGGCGAAAGCGGAGACAACTTCTGGCATGCCTCCGACAACGAGGTATTCCTTGAGCAGGCGCTCGAGCTTTTCGGAAACGTTTGCCAGCAGGTCCATGTCTGCGGCAAGGATGGCATCTGCGAGCGGATCGCCATCGACGGCACGAACGAACTCGACAAACCCCATGGGGCGCATGGTGAGCTGGTCGATCTTGCCGACGGGGAACGACTCGTTTTCGCGTCGGAGCGCGAGCCCCATATAGGAGCCGGCTGCCACGATATGGTATTCCGGCGCCAGCTCGTTGAAGTATTTGAGCGAGGTGATGCCACGCGGTGCCTCTTGGATTTCGTCGAAGATGATGAGCGTGTCTGTCGGCGTTATGGTCTGGCCGCGCAGGAGCTCTATCTGGGAGATGATGCGTTTGGGGTCAAGGCTTCCGTCGAACAGCGAACGTGCGCCCGGTTCGAGCATAAAGTCAAAACGGATGACGTTTTGATACTGCTGGCCTGCGAATTCGTTGAGAAGCCAGGTTTTTCCCGTCTGGCGGGCCCCCTTAAGCAGGAGGGGCTTGCGGTTTGACCTAGATTTCCAAGCGATGAGTTCGTCCATTAGCTGTCGCTGCATACTGCCCCCTAACGATCATGGTTAGTATAAGACCGTCTTGGCCTTTCCATCGAATAATGTGGGAGTAAACCACGTTTTTCCATCGAATAATGTGGGAG
>URAD01000014.1 GCA_900545745.1 uncultured Collinsella sp. | reverse complement strand
GCCGAGCGCCGCGAGCTTTTCCGCACGTCGGGCGCCGATGCGGTTATCGGGGAATTGGGGGCGACGTATGAATAAAGGCGTGCTGTACGGGGTGGGCCGCGCAATCGGCTGGCCGGGGACGAAGGTGGTCATGAAGGCGCGCCGCTCGCTTGCGGACACGAAGCGCATTCTTCGCGAGGAGGGCGCCTTCGACGGTGCCGAGCGCGTAGAGGACTGTGGGCTTCCGGGCGAGCGCGTGTACCGCTCGCTCGACGATGTGCCCGATCGGGGCAGCTACTTCTCGACGATGGTGGTGCGCTAGATGAGGATTTCCTGCATAGCGTTCACTGAGAGGGGGTATGCGTTGGCGGAGCGCACCGCACGCGCGCTTTCCGATTGCGCGCAGACAGGTGAAGATGACCCTGGCTGGGACGTTTCCGTTTCGCGCGGTTTCGGTGAGGGGAAGGCCGACCTGCGCGCATGGACGGCGCTCGCGTGGGAAGCATCGGACGCGCTTCTGTTCGTGGGTGCGGCGGGCATCGCCGTGCGGGCGATCGCGCCGCATGTCGCCTCGAAGGCAAACGATCCCGCGGTTGTGGCGATCGACGAGACGGGGCGCTTTGCCGTTCCGCTTTTGTCGGGGCATTTGGGCGGTGCGAACGAGCTTGCGCTAACTGTGGCACGCGCGGCAGGGGCCATCCCCGTCATCACCACGGCGACTGACGTCCGCGGCGTGTGGGCGGTGGATACGTGGGCGCGCCGTGCGGGGCTCGCCGTTTCGAATCCCGAGGCCATCAAGCGAGTGTCGGCGCGGTTGCTTTCGGGCGGGCGCGTGGCGCTCTATTCCGACATGCCGATTTCGGGACAGCCGCCTGAGGGGGTTGACATTGCGTCAGACCGCGCGCGGGCCGATATCGTCGTGTCGCCGTTTGCTTGCGCGAATGCAGGTGCGTCCGTTCGCGCGGCGGAGACAACGGGCGTGGTCGTGCCCGCCGGTGAGATGGGGAAGCCGGCGGGCGTGAGGGCGCAGGCACCTGCGCCCGAGCCGCTTCGCCTTGTCGTGCCCTGCATCGTTGCGGGTATAGGGTGCCGTCGCGGTGCGTGCGCCGAAGCGATCGGGGAGGCGTTTCTTCTCGCGTGCGGGCAGGCGGACATCTCGCCTTCGGCCGTGCGCGAGGCGGCGACGATCGACGTGAAGGCGCACGAGGAGGGTCTGCTCGCCTTCTGCCGCGCGCGCAATATCCCGCTTGCGACGTATTCCGCAGAGGAGTTGTCGCAGGTCGAAGGCAGCGTTTCACCATCTGATTTCGTGCGCTCGACGGTGGGGGTCGACAACGTGTGCGAGCGCGCGGCGCTCGCGGACGGGGGCAAACTTATCTTCCCGAAGTTCGCTCACGGCGGCGTGACTGTCGCGTTTTCCAAGGTAACTATCGAACTTTCGTTTAAGGAGCGGTGATGGGAAAGCTCTTCGTGGTGGGGATCGGCCCGGGCGGTCCCGACGGCATGACGATTGCGGCCCGGCGCTCGCTCGAGGCGGCCGACATCGTTGTGGGGTACACGAAATACGTGGAGCTCGCGCTCGCCGCCGTGCCCGACGCGGCGCATCTCGCGACGCCGATGATGCACGAGGTCGAACGGTGCCGCCTGGCGCTTTCTCGCGCGCAGAGCGGAGAAGCCGTGGCGCTCGTGTGCAGCGGTGACGCGGGCGTGTACGGCATGGCGAGCCCCGTGCTGGAGCTTGCGGAGGACTACCCCGATGTAGACGTGGAAGTTATCGCCGGGGCCACCGCGGCTCAGAGCGGGTCGGCGGTGCTCGGCGCCCCGCTTGCCCACGACTTCGCGGTCGTGTCGCTCTCCGACCTGCTCACGCCGTGGGAGGTCATCGAGCGCAGGCTCGCCGCCGTGGCGAGCGCCGACTTCTGCATCTGTTTGTACAACCCGCGCAGCAGAAAGCGCGCCGACAGGCTCTCGCGCGCGGCGAAGATTATGCTCGAATGGAAGGCCCCCGACACGCTCTGCGGTTGGGTACGTAACATCGGGCGCGAGGGGCAGCAGTCGGGCATGTGCAGGCTCTCCGAGCTGGGGGAGCTCGATGCCGACATGTTCACCACCGTGTTCGTCGGCAACGCGGGCACGAAGCGCGTAGGCGGCCGTATGGTCACGCCGCGCGGGTATCGGGAGATTCCATGCGAAAGGTAACGATCATCGGGGCGGGGCCCGGAAACCCCGACTTGCTCTCGCGCGCGGCGCTCGATGCGGTCGATATCGCCGACGTGGTCATCGGCGCTCATCGCGCACTTGTCGGCATCGACGTGCCGCCCGACGTGGTGAGATGCGAGCTCGTGAAGTCGGCGGACATCGTCGCCGCGCTCACCGATGCGGCGTCGTGGCAGCGCGCCGTGGTCGTGATGACGGGCGATGTGGGGCTGTTCAGCGGCGCGCGCCGCCTGGTGGAGGCGCTCTCCGGCGACGCGCAGGTGGACGTGCGCGTCATTCCCGGCATAAGCTCAGCGTCGTATCTCGCCGCGCGCCTCGCGCGTCCATGGCAGGATTGGCGCTTCGCGAGCGCTCACGGCGTGGCGTGCGACATCGTGGCCGAGGCCGAGCGCGCAGGTGAGCTCTTCCTCGTCACGTCGGGCGGGGAAGATCCCTCGCGGCTTTCGGGCGAGCTTGTGCAGGCGGGCTTCGGGGACGCGCGCGTGACGGTGGCCGAGCGCCTGTCGTACCCCGACGAGCGCATCACCTGCGCGACCGCAAGTGAAATCGCAGGTCAGACGTTCGACGACTTGAACGTGATGCTTATCGATTTCGCAGGCGGCGCCGGGTCGCCTGCGGGCTCTAGCGCAGCCTCCGAGGTGCCGGCCGGCGTGTCTGCGCCCGCAGCGGCTTCTTCCGCGGCGGACTCTGCGGGCGCCTCCCGCGCCGCGAGCTCCCGCTGGCCGTACGCTTCCTCGGGCATTCCCGACGAGCTCTTCATCCGCGGCGACGTTCCTATGACCAAGCAGGAGGTGCGCGCCGTCGCGCTCGCGAAGCTGCGCCTTACCGCGACCGACACCGTGTGGGACGTCGGCGCCGGCACGGGGAGCGTGTCGATCGAGGCGGCGCTCGTCGCGCGAGCGGGGTCGGTATGGGCGGTCGAGCGCAACGCGGTCGGCGTGCGGCTCATCCGAGAGAACGCGGATGCATTCGGGTGCGGCAACGTGCATGCGGTCCCCGGTGTCGCCCCCGAAGCGCTCGCGATACTGCCCGTCCCCGACGCCGTGTTCGTCGGCGGGAGCGCGGGCGAGCTTCCCTCCATCGTGGAGGCGGCGCTCGAGAAGAACTCGCAGGTTCGCCTGTGCGTGCCATGCGTCACCGTTGAGACGCTCACCGAGGCGTGCGCGCTCCTCTCGGGTTCGCGCTTTAAGGGGTTCGAGGCGTGCCAGGTGTCGGCCGCCCGCGCCGAGGCTGTAGGCTCGCACCATCTTATGAAGGCGCAAAACCCTGTGTTCCTCGTCAGCGCGCGTGGTGCAGGTGGGGAAGGCGGCGCCCGGTGAGCACGACCATCCCGCGCTTCATGGTCGCTGCGCCCTCGAGCGGGAGCGGCAAGACGGTCGTTACGTGCGCGCTCCTGCGCGCGCTCGCGCGCCGCGGCCTTGCATGTGCGGCCTTCAAATGCGGCCCCGACTACATTGATCCGCTCTTTCATCGTCGCGTCGTGGGCGCGCGCTCGGGCAACTTAGACGGCTTCTTCACCGACGCCCCGACGCTGCGCGCTCTGCTCGCACGCGGCGCCGCGGGCGCGGATGTCGCGGTGCTCGAGGGGGTCATGGGCTTCTACGACGGCATGGCGCCCGGCGTGGCCGACGCGAGCAGCTACCAGGTTGCGCGCGACACGGAAACGCCGGTCGTTTTAGTGGTGAACGGGCGCGGGGCGTCTTTATCGCTCGCCGCCGTAATCCGCGGCATCGCCGAGTTCCTGCCTTGTGCGAACGTGCGCGGCGTCGTGCTGAACAAGACGAGCGCCGCTGCCTGCGCCTACGCGAAGCCTGCGATCGAGAAGCACACGGGCGTCGCGGTTTTGGGCAATATCCCCGCCGACGTGGCGTTCTCGCTCGAAAGCCGGCATCTGGGGCTTGTGACCGCCGACGAGGTCGAGCAGCTCTCCGCGCGCATCGACAAGATGGCCGAGCTGGTGGAAAAGAGCGTCGACGTCGACCGCTTGCTCGAAATAGCGGCGACGGCACCCGATATCCGCGAGGATCCTTACCGGTTGGAGCCGATCGCGGGAGCGCGGCCCATCATCGCCGTCGCGCGTGACGAGGCGTTCTCGTTCTACTACGAGGAGAACCTGCGCGCGCTCGAGGACCTGGGTTGCGAGCTGGCCTTTTTCAGCCCCCTGTGTGATAGCGAGTTGCCCCGGGGGACAAGCGCCCTCTATCTGGGGGGCGGCTACCCGGAGCTCCATGCGCGGCAGCTCTCCGAGAACGCGCCGATGCGCGAGGCGATGCGGCGCGCGGTTGAATCCGGCATGCCGACGGTCGCCGAATGCGGTGGGTTTCTGTACCTGCAGCGCGAAATCTCCGATAGCGAGGGGCGGCGCTGGCCTGTTGCGGGCGCCCTTGAGGGCGCAAGCGAGAACGGGGGAAGGCTGTCCCATTTCGGGTACGTGGAGCTCACTTCCCAACGCGACGGGCTCTACGGGCCGTGCGGCACACGCATCCGCGCGCACGAGTTCCACTACTGGCAGTCCACCTGCCCGGGCGGCGACTTCTGGGCGCAGAAGCCCCGGCGCGACAAGGGCTGGCCGTGCATGACGACCACCCCGTCCCTGGTTGCGGGCTTCCCGCATGTGTACTATCCTGCGAACCCCGACGTTGCGCGTGCGTTCGCGTCTGCCGCAGCGTCGTTCGCAGAGAGGAGACGGCATGGCTGAAGCAACCGAAACCGCGCTTGCCAGCATCCGCGAGGAAGTCGAGCGCGCGTTCTCGTCGGCGCCGGGCGCCGTGCTCGAAGCCGCGCTCTCCCGGATCGCGCCCGCAGACGAGTGCGCCCGCGCCGCCGCGTACGCCGCATGGGACTCCATCGCGCACCCCTTGGGGGGATTGGGCGACTTTGAAGATGCCGTCGCGTGTATCGCTGCAGCTCAGGGGAGCGCCGAGGTGGCCGAGTTCCCCCGTGCGCTCGCGGTATTCTTCTCCGACAACGGGGTCGTTGCCGAGGGCGTGTCGCAAAGCGGGCAAGACGTGACGCGAGCCGTCGCGCGCAACATGTGCGAGGGGGCCACGAGCGCCTGCCGCATGGCGGCGTTCGCGGGTGCCGAGGTCGTGCCCGTCGACGTGGGTATGGCCCGGGGCATAGAAGACGCGCGCATGGTGCGCGCGAACGTGCGGCGGGGGAGCGGCAACATCGCGCACGGCTCCGCCATGTCTCGCGATGGGGCCGTGCGCGCGATCGAGGTCGGAATCACCGTCGCGTGCGGGCTCGCCCGCGCCGGCGTGCGCCTTCTCGCCGCGGGCGAGATGGGCATCGGCAACACGACCACCTCGGCGGCGGTGGCCGCAGTGCTCATCCGGGCGGATGCGCGGAGCCTCGTCGGGCGCGGCGCGGGGCTCTCGGACGCCTCGCTCGCGCGCAAGCGCGACGTGGTCGAGCGCGCTATCGACGCGAACTCGCCCGATCCCGCCGACCCGATCGACGTGCTCTCGAAGGTGGGCGGCTTCGACATCGCGGCGATGTGCGGCTTCTACCTGGGGGCCGCGGCCTCGAAGGCGCCGGCGCTCCTCGACGGGGTCATATCCTGCACGGCGGCCCTGTGCGCGGTGCGCCTTTGCCCCAACGCCTTGGGCTACCTCGTGGGCACCCACGCATCGAGCGAACCCGCAAGCCAGGAGCTCCTTCGCGAGCTCGGCATAAAGGCACCCCTCGTCGCAGGCATGCACTTGGGCGAGGGCGCGGGCGCCATGGCGTATCTGCCCCTTCTGGATTCGGCGCTGCGCGTGTACCGGGATGGGAAGACGTTCACGGCGACTGGCATGGCTGCTTACGAGCATTTCGAGGCTGGGAAATGACGGTGACGTTCGTTATCGGCGCCGCCGCGAGCGGCAAGAGCGCCTATGCCGAGTCCCTGTGCCTCGGGCACGACGGCCCCCGCGTGTACCTGGCAACGATGGAGCCCTTCGGGGAAGAGGGCGCCCGCCGCATCGCGCGCCATCGGGCGCTGCGCGAGGGCAAGGGGTTTTCCACCCTCGAGCGCACGCGTGACGTAGGCGCCGCAGTGCCCGGGCTTCCGCGCGGCTGCACGCTTCTTTTGGAGGACGTGGGCAACCTGGTTGCAAACGAGCTTTTCGCGGAAGGCGGCTTGTCCCCACGTGACCCCGACGCTGTGGCGCGCGAGGTGCTCGGAGGCATTGAACGGCTTGCTCAGGCCGCTGCGTATACGGTGGTGGTCACCGTCGACGTGTTCGCCGATGGGATGCGCTACGATGAGGGGACCGAGGTATGGAGGCGCGCGCTCGCGCGCGTGAACGCGGGCGTGGCGGCGCTGGCCGACTGCGCAGTCGAAGTGGTATGCGGGATTCCCGTGTGGATGAAAGGCGAAGGACCTACAAGGTGAAGATAGCAGAGGCAATCGGCGCGGCGTTCGGAACGTTCTCGCGCATCCCCGTCCCGAAATCGGCCTGGACCGATTTCGGGTCAACCCATGCGCTTGCCGCGTTTCCCCTGGTGGGCGTTGCGGAAGGCTTCCTCATGACGGCGTGGGGGCACGTGGCGAACCTGCTCGGCGTGCCCGCGACCATCGTCGCGGCCGTGCTCGTGGCGTTGCCTGTGGCGGTGACGGGAGGCATCCACCTAGACGGGCTCTGCGACACCTCCGATGCGCTTGCAAGTTGGGCCCCGCGCGAGCGAAAGCTCGAGATCATGCACGACCCGCGGGCGGGCGCCTTCGGGGTCATCGGTGTTGTCGTGTACCTTATTCTGCAGTTTTCCCTGTTCACCGCGCTGCCGCTTACGGCGGGGGCGTTCCTCGCGCTTCTGTGCTCGCTCGTGTTCTCCCGTGCGCTTTCGGGGCTCGCCGTTGAATGCTGGCCTGCCGCGCGGGCGGACGGCATGGCTGCGGGGCTCTCGCCTTCGAAGAAGCGCGCGGCGATCGTCGTGCCGCTTTGCGCTTTCGCTGCGGCTTCGGCTGCAGGGATGGTCGCGTGCGCTCAGGCCGTCGGCGTCCTTATGGCGGTGGCGGGGCTTTTGGCGCTCGCGTGGTACCGCCATGTTGCCCTGTCCCGCTTCGGCGGGGTGACGGGGGATTTGGCCGGATGGTTTCTGCAATGGGCCGAGCTCGCGATGCTTGCCGTGCTGGTGGCGGGGGGCATGCTCCTATGATTCTCGTGGTAGGTGGCGCGCATTCGGGGAAGAGGACCTTCGTGCGCGAAAAACTCGGGTTCGCGGCGGACGATTTCGTCGACGCGGCGCAGCTTGCGGAGGGCGGCGTGCCCGCGGTTTTTGCCGGCCGCGTCGCGTACCGTGCTGAGGAACTCGTACGCGCGCTCGACGCTGACCGGGCGCTCGAGCGGCTGATCGGCTTCGACGCAGTGATTCTGTCCTTGGTCGGCTCGGGGGTCGTCCCCATGCGTGCGGAAGACGCCCAATGGCGCGAGCGCGCGGGGCGCCTGGGATGCGCGCTCGCTGCGCGCGCCGACGTCGTCGTGCGCATGACGTGCGGGATTCCCCAGGTCATCAAAGGAAACCTTGCCGATGCGCCTCGAGGGACGCAGGGCGTGGGCGCGCCTTTGGAAGTCGTCTTCGTGCGCCATGGTGCCACGGCGGGCACGGAAGACCATCGCTACAGCGGGGCGGGCACCGACGAGCCCCTGTCGAGCGCGGGCGAGCGCGCTTTGCGCAACCTCGCGTGCGATCCTGACGTGTACCGTGTTATCACGAGCGGCATGGCTCGCACCGACCAGACGGCGCGCATCCTCTTCCCGAACGCGGAGCTTATGGCGTGCCCCGGTCTGCGCGAGATGGATTTCGGTGACTTCGAGGGGCGAAGCGCCGCCGAGCTTAAAGAGGATGCGCGCTACCGCGCCTGGGTAGACTCCTGGTGCGAGACGCGCTGCCCGCATGGCGAGGGCAAGAGCGATTTCACCCGCCGCGTCGTCGCGGCGTTTCGGGAGGCGTGCGAATCGGAGCGCGCCCAGGGGAGTGGGCGCATCGTCTTCGTCGTTCACGCGGGTACCGTGAAAGCGCTGCTCTCCGAGCTAGCTGTCCCGAAAATGGGATACTTCGACGTGCATACCGAGCCGGGCGGCGCATGGGCCGCCACCTGGGATGGGCGCTGCCTTCTCGACGTTCGCCCCGCTTCGGGGGGCGATGTCCGGTGATGACCATTCTTGCCGTCGCCGCCGGGTTCGCGGCCGACCTTGCCTTCGGCGACCCGCGCTGGCTTCCCCATCCCGTCGTCGCCATGGGGCGCGCGATCACGTGGGCCGAAGGCCGCCTGCGGGGCGCATTCCCGCAAACGTCAGCGGGCACGCGCGCCGCAGGGCTTGTGCTCGCCGTGGCGCTTCCGCTTGCGTGTGGGCTTTTGACCTGGGGAATCCTGCATCTTTGCGGCATGGTTCACTCCGGCTTGCGCTTCGTGGCCGAGGCATGGGCGAGCTATCAGATTCTCGCGGCATGCGAGCTGCGCCGCCAGAGCCTGGCCGTGGTCCGCGCGTTCTCGAAGGGCGGCCTTGTCGCGGCGCGCGAAGCCGTTGGGCTCATCGTTGGACGCGACACGTCTGTTCTCGACGAGCAGGGCGTGGCGCGCGCCGCCGTGGAAACCGTGGCGGAGAACGCGAGCGACGGCGTCATCGCGCCGCTTTTCTACCTTATGATCGGGGGTGCGCCCTTGGGCATGGCGTACAAGGCGGTGAACACGCTCGACAGCATGGTAGGCTACAAAAACGAGCGCTACATCGACTTCGGCTGCGCCTCGGCGCGCCTCGACGATGCGGTGAACTGGATTCCCTCGCGCTTATCGGCCCTGCTCATGATCGCCGTGTGCCCGATCGTCGGGCTCGACGCGCGCGGGGCGGCGCGCATCTGGCGCCGCGACAGGCGTCGCCATGCGAGCCCGAACGCGGCGCAGACCGAGTCAGCGTGCGCGGGCGCGCTCGGGCTGCGCCTGGCGGGACCCGCGGTGTATTTCGGCAAGCTCGTTGAGAAACCGACGATAGGCGACGCGTCCCGCGAAATCGAGTGGGGCGACATCGCACGGGCTACAAGGCTCATGCTCGCCGCGTCCGTATGCGCGCTCGTCGTCTTCGGCGCCGCGCGCGCGGCGGTCGTGCTCGCCGTGGGGGCGATGGCATGAGGGAAGACCACGCCGCGCCCCAGGATGCCGGGGGAATCCTGCGCGCCCGTACGCATGGGGGCAGCTCGCAATCGCTCGGCATCGCTTGCGAAGGGGGCGCCTCCGACCTCATTGACTTCTCGGTGAACGTGAATCCGGCAGGCCCCTCGCCGCGCGCCGTCGCCGCAGCTTGCAAGGCGCTTTCTCGAATCGACGCCTACCCCGATAGGGAAAGCCTCGCACTCGTTCGCGCCCTAGGGCGCGCCCAGGGCATTCCCGAAGATACTATCGTCTGCGGCGCGGGCGCGTCTGACATCATCTGGCGGCTCGCCGCGGCGGTACGCCCGAAACGCATCGTCGTGTGCGCGCCGACGTTCTCTGAATATGCGGAGGCGGCATCGTACTACGGTGCATGCGTGCAGGAGTTCCCGCTCTCCGAGGCGGATGACTTCGACGTGCCCGCCTCCTTCGCCCGCGCGATCGAGGGGCCAGGAGACGTGGCGTACCTCTGCAATCCGAACAACCCGACGGGGCGCCTCGTCGACCCCCGCGTGATCGATGCCGCGGCTTGCCGCTGCGAGCAGGTGGGCGCGCTGCTCGTCGTGGACGAGTGCTTCCTCGGATTTGCGCCCGACGCCCGCGAAAGGAGCGTGGCCGCACGCGCCGCGTGTTCGCACCATGTGGCCGTGCTCTCCGCGTTCACCAAGCTCTACGGAATGGCAGGGTTGCGGTTGGGGTATCTGATCAGCGGAAACGCCCAACTCATCGAGGAGATTCGTCGGGCGGGGCAGGCGTGGCCCGTCTCCTCGGTCGCCGAGGCCGCGGGCATCGCCGCCCTGGAAGACGTCGAATACGTCTCGCGCACGCGCGATGTATTGGCGGGCGAGCGAGCGTGGCTTTCCCACGAGCTCTCCTCGCTCGGGCTTTCCGTCGTGCCGTCGGATGCGAACTTCCTTTTAGTCCGCACGCCGGCGAAAGACATCCCCGAGCGCCTGTATAAACAGGGGGTTTTGGTCCGCACGTGCGACTCGTTTTCGATACTGTCCCGTTTCTGGTGCCGCGTCGCCGTGCGCACGCACAAGGAGAATGCCCGGCTTGCGATGGCGTTCAGCCGCGCGCTTCGGGCGGAAGGTGCATCGGGCGAAGGCGAACCCGACGAACGGGGCGGCGCTTCTTGCAGCGGCGCTATGGCGGGCGCGGATGGCCGAGGCTCGGCGAAGGAGGTCGATACCCGTGGGTAGGGCGAAGCCCATCATGATCCAGGGCACCATGTCGAACGCGGGGAAGAGCCTGCTTGCGGCGGGGCTGTGCCGTGTGCTTTCGCAGGACGGCCTGCGCGTGGCTCCCTTCAAGAGCCAGAACATGGCGCTCAACAGCGGTGTCACGGCCGACGGGCTCGAGATGGGGCGCGCTCAGATCATGCAGGCCGAGGCGTGCGGCATCGCGCCCGACGTGCGCATGAACCCCATCCTGCTCAAGCCCGAAAGCGATCACCGAAGCCAGCTCATCGTGGCCGGCAAGGCGCAGGGAGCCTTCGCTGCGAGGGACTACTTCGCGCGAAAGAAGGCGCTCATGCCGCAGATTTTGGAGGCGTTTGATTCGCTCGCGGAGGAAAACGACGTCATCGTCATCGAGGGCGCCGGCAGTCCCGTCGAAATCAACCTTGCCGAAAACGACATCGTCAACATGGGGCTCGCGCGCGCCGTGTCCTCCCCCGTGCTGCTCGCGGGCGACATCGACCCAGGCGGGGTGTTTGCCCAGCTCTACGGCACGGTCGCGCTCCTTGCGCCCGAGGACCGCGCGCTTTTGCGGGGGCTTGTGGTGAACAAGTTCCGCGGCGATGTGGAAATCCTGCGCCCGGGTTTGGCTCCGCTCGAGAAAATGTGCGGGGTTCCCGTCGTGGGGGTCGTGCCGTATCTTACGCTCGACCTGGACGACGAGGACTCGCTCGCGCCGCGCCTAACTGCCCGCGAGGCGCGCGGCGTCATCGACGTCGCCGTCGTGCGCCTTCCGCATCTGTCGAACTTCACCGACTTCGACCCGCTTTCGCGCGTGCCCGGCACGGGCGTGCGCTACGTTTCCTCGTCGACCGATCTGGGCCGACCCGACCTGGTGGTGCTCCCCGGCTCGAAGGCCACGCTCGACGATGCGCGCTGGCTTGCGGCTAGCGGCATCGGAGCCTGCGTACGCGCGCTCTCGGGCGCGGGCACGCCGGTGCTCGGCATATGTGGAGGCTACCAGCTTTTGGGAGACGAGCTTTCCGACCCGCACGGCAGGGAAGGCGCTGGCACCGCGCGCGGGCTCGGGCTCATTCCTGCAAGTACGGTGTTCAAGGAGGAAAAGCGCCTCGCCCAGTCGGAGCTGCGCATCACGGGCGCCCAAGGCGCGTTCTCGGTGTGGAACGGCATGACGGCGCGCGGGTACGAGATTCACGACGGTGAAACGACCGTCTCCTGCGCCCCTGCGGGCACGATTGGCGGCAAACCAGAAGGCGCGGCCTGCGGAAACGTGTTCGGAACCTATCTCCACGGCCTGTTTGACGAACCGGGGGTGGCGCTCGCCCTCGCGCGCTCGCTCGCGCGCATGCGCGGCCTGCCCGAGAGTATCGTGGGTGCTGCGGGCGCGGCTTCCGCGGCCGATCACCGTGCGCGCGAGTTCGACCGCCTGGCCGACTCCGTGCGCGGGGCGCTCGACATGGAGTATGTCTACCGCATTATCGAGGAGGGCGTATGATCCACGTGTATCATGGCGACGGCAAAGGCAAGACCACGGCGGCGATGGGCCTCGCCCTTCGCATGCTCGCCGCAGGCCGCCGCGTCGTCGTCGTGCAGTTCCTGAAAGACGGCGAAAGCGGGGAGGCGCGACTGCTCGCCGAGCATTTCGGCCTGCCCGTGTTCGCGGGGAAGGCGTCGGACAAGTTTACCTGGTCCATGACGTCGGAAGAACTTGCCGCGACGCGCGAGCTGCACGATGGGAACCTCGCTTCCGCGCTCGCCGAGCTCGAGGGCGCGCAGGAGGGGCTGCTCGTGCTCGACGAGGCGCTCGACGCGCTTTCGAAGGGGCTTGTCGACGAGGCGCTCATGGACCGCGCGCTCGATATGTCCGCGCGCGGCGTCGAAGTAGCGCTCACCGGGCGCACGCCTTCCCGCAAGATCGTGGAGAAGGCCGACTACATAACCGAGATGCGGTGCGAGAAACACCCCTACGAGCAGGGGATATGTGCAAGGGAAGGAGTGGAGTACTAGATGGATTCCAAGGAGATGGCGCCCGGCGACATCGAGCGGCGCAGCTTCGAGATCATCACCGAAGAACTCGGCGGCCGCACGTTCCCGCCGCTCGAAGAGCCCGTCGTGAAGCGCGTCATCCACACCACTGCCGACTTCTCGTACGCCGATTCCCTCGTGTTCACCCATGACGCCGCGCACTGTGCGCTCGACGCACTGCGCGCAGGGGCCACGGTGCTCACCGACACGAACATGGCGCTCGTAGGCATAAGCAAGCCCGCACTCGCGAAGCTCGACTGCAAGGCCGTGTGCTACATGGCCGACCCTGATGTCGCCGCGGCTGCGCGCGCCACGGGTACGACTCGCGCCGTTGCGAGCATGGACAAAGCTTGCGGCATCGAGGGTCCGCTCATCGTGGCCGTCGGCAACGCTCCCACAGCACTTCTGCGCCTCGCCGAGCTCATGGACGCGGGGACGATCGCGCCTGCGCTCGTCGTTGGGGTGCCGGTCGGGTTTGTGAACGTGGTCGAGGCGAAAGAGGAGCTACTCGCGCGACACGTGCCGGCCATCGTCGCGAGGGGTCGCAAGGGCGGCTCGACCGTGGCGGCCGCCATCATGAACGCGCTGCTCTACCAGATCACGCGCCCAGGCGGCCCGAAGTGACGGCGGTCACATCCGCGCCGGCGCTGCGCATCTTCGCCGGCACCACCGAGGGCCGCCTTCTGTGCGAATGGGCGAGCGGTGTGGGCATCCCCGCCCGTGCCTACGCGGCAACCGAGTACGGAGGCGAGCTTTTGGGCGAGCTTCCGGGCATCGAGGTGCATGCGGGCAGGCTCGACGAGGCCGACATGGAGCGCGAGCTTTCCGGCGCGCGCATCGTCGTCGACGCCACGCACCCCTTCGCTACGCTCGCAAGCGGCAACATCCGGGCCGCTTCGCTCGCCGTGGGTGCACGATGTCTGCGCCTTGCACGCCCGGTCGAGGCGCTGCCCAAAGGCGTCGTCTCGGTCGCGTCGATCGCCTGCGCGGCGCGCTTTCTCTCCGAGAACCCGGGTCGCGCGCTTCTCACGACGGGGAGCAAGGAGCTTGCTCCCTACACGCGCGTCGCCGATTACGCGGAGCGCTTCTTCGTGCGTGTGCTCCCGCTGCCCGGTGCTATAACGAAGTGCATCGACGCGGGGTTTTCGCCGTCGCACGTCATCGGCATGCAGGGGCCCTTCACCCGCGAGCTCAACGAGGCGATGCTTCGGCAGGTGGGCGCCCAGTGGCTTGTGACCAAGGACTCGGGAACCGTAGGCGGCACGGCCGAGAAGATCGCCTCCGCGCGCGACGTGGGAGCGCGCTGTATCGTGGTCGCCCGTCCCGCCGAGGGAGGCGGGGCCCTTTCGCTTCGGGAAGTGGAAGACGCGCTCTTACGGGAGTTCGCGCGCTAGGCGCTCGCCTCGCATGCGTGCCCTCCCGCCTGCGAGGAGGAGCGCCCCGAGCAAGCTCGAACCGTACAAGACCGTCATCCGTCAATAGCTCGAGGACGACGCCCGGAACTGGCGCAAGCAGCCCTTCAATAAGTTGCGGTGAAATAGCGTCTGTTTTTGCTGCTAAATAGCATATTCAGTCCCTAATTCACCGCAACTTGTTGGTGGTGGCTTACTGGTAGCGTAGGCATTCCACCGGGTCGAGCTTTGCTGCACGGCGAGCGGGGTAGAAGCCAAAGATTACGCCGATGCCGACCGATACGGCAAACGCGATCAACACTGTTGTAATGGAGAAGCTTGGCGTGATCGTCCCGGTAGCTCCAAACTCGCTCATGATGCCCGAGCTTGCGGCAAAGAACGTGAGTCCCCATGCCAGCAGATAGCCAATCAGGACACCCAACAGTCCGCCGGTGACGCACAGCGCCGAGGACTCGGCCAAAAACTGCGCGGTGATATCGCGACGACTTGCGCCCAGGGCACGGCGAATGCCGATCTCACGGATGCGCTCAGTCACGTTGGTGAGCATCATATTCATAATGCCGATACCGCCGACAAGCAGCGAGATGCTGGCGACAGCGCCCATGATGAGCGAGAACGCGCCCATAAAGGAGTTGAGTGCATCGATGGCGCTTTTCATGGAGGTCGCCGATACACTGTCGTACTCATCATCCTCCGCGATGCCCTTCATTGCGCGCACCTTGGACTCGATGGTCTTACAAAGCTCGTCCATGTCTGTGCCCTCGGCGGCAAGTGCCGTCACGCTGGGGAATGAAGGATTCTCGTCGCCAAACAGCCCGGAGATGGTTTCGCGTGGCATATACAGCGTGAGCGAGCTCATGGAGTCGCTCACGCCATCAATCACGCCTACAATCTGCACCTCGCCGTTGGACACCTTGATGGTTTTCCCCAGCGCATCCTGTTCGTTGCCGTAAAGCTGATCGGCTCCGCCGCGACTGATGAGCGCCACGCGCGAGCCTGATTGAGACTCGGCCTGGGAATAGGTACGCCCCGCAACGAGCTTGCTGGCCCCCACGGCGTCGAGCATGTCGCTATCGACACCCTGCGCCATGACGGTATAGCTTTTATCGCCGGTCTTGTACTCGGTATAAGCGCTGTCGACAATGCCGATCTGCTCTATCTGCGGCACCAGTTTTTGAAGCTTCTGAACGTCAGAATCGGTGAGTTCTTGCGACGAATAGATCTGAACCATACGAGCTGCATTGAGGCCTAGGCTGTTGACCAGGCTGTTTTGGATGCCGCTGATGAGCGACGTCATGGCGATAACCGAGGCGATGCCGATGACAATGCCCAGGATGGTGAGCAGGCTGCGCCCCTTGTTGGCTTCGAGCGAGTGAAGGGCTTCCTGGATGAGATCGCGGGCGTTCATGCCACCACTCCTTTCGGCGGGTTGGCGGAGGCGGAAATCATGGGCAGGTTATCTACAGCGCTGCGTAGGGTCCGCGGTGCATGTGGAATATACGCGCCGTCGTGAATGCGACCGTCGCGGATGGTCACGGCACGGTCAGCCTCGGCGGCGATGCCGGGGTCATGTGTGATAAGCACGATGGTTTTGCCGCACTTCTGGAGCTTATGGAAGGTCTCCATCACAAGCGCTCCAGTAGCGGAGTCCAGGTTTCCCGTTGGCTCATCGGCTAGGATGATGGGCGGGTCATTGACGAGGGCACGCGCGATTGCGACGCGCTGCATCTGGCCGCCCGAGAGCTCGGATATGCGGTGGTCCCAGTGGTCGACCGGTAGCGTGACGGCCTGCAGCGCGTGCACGGCGCGCATTTCGCGCTGGCTACGGGGCACATTGGTGTAGGCCAGCGGCAGCATGACGTTTTCGATAACCGACAGGCGCGGCAGCAGGTTGAAGCTCTGAAAGACAAAGCCAATGCTCAGGGCGCGAACTTCGGTGAGCTCGTCATCATCGAGCTCGGCCACGTTGACCCCTTGCAGGTAATAGTCGCCTGCCGTCGGCTTATCCAGGCAGCCTAGGATGTTCATGAGCGTTGATTTGCCCGAACCCGAGGGGCCAGTGATAGCGACGAATTCGCCGGGATTTACCGCCAGGCTCACGTTGTGCAGGATGTGGGCGCAACCTGCCTCGCTCTCAAAGATGCGGTGCACGTTGCGGATGTCGATAACGGGACGCATTACATGTCCTCATCGGCAGACATACTGCCCGAATCCGCGCTGTAGCCGCCGTCAGCCGTTGCGTCCGCTCCGGTGTCCATGACGAGGGCGTCACCATCGCGCAGCTTGGTAACCGGCACGTTGGGGTTGATCTCGTTGCCCTGGTCGTCGCGCTTGACCTGTGTCTTGCCGACTACGGTTTCGTTGTCGTTTTGCGTCACGACGGTCACCTTGACGCGGCGGGTTTGCTTGCCCTCGTCATCGGTTGCCACGTTGACGTAATAGTGTTCGCCGTCTTCGGTCATGAGCGCCATCGTCGGCACCATCACCACGTCGTCGAGCTGCTCGGTCACCACCGAGACCTCGGCCGTCATGCCCGGCTTCAGGCGCGCGTCGGGCGCCTCGATGAGGATGTCGACGTTAAAGGTCACGCTGCCGCCGCCGTTGGCGGCGTCGGAGTTTGCCACCGACGCGATAGCCGTGACGGTTCCCTGGCTCACGATATCGGGAAACGCGGGATACGTGACGTTGGCGCTCTGCCCAACGGCGATCTTGGCGATGTCCTTTTCGCCCACCTGCACGGTCACCTTCATCTTGGATAGGTCGGCGATCTGCATGCACTGCTTGCCGCCACTCGTATCGCTTTCGCCCATGATCATGCCGCCTGTTACCGTGGCGCCCACCTTGGCGTTAAGCTCCACGATGCTACCCGAGCTCGGGGCCGTGACCGTGCGACTGGCGGCCTTGGCGTTCGCCTGGTCTAGGTTTGCCTGGGCCGAAGCGAGGCTGCGCTGCGCGGTCGATACGGCGTTCGTGTCCGCTGATGCGTCAGAGACGCCAGCCGCTGCGGAAGCTCCATCGACGTCCGTCGTTGGGGTGGCCTGCGCGACAGCGGCGGCTTTCTGCGCGTTGGTGAGGTCTTCCTGGGCGGCTGCAACTGCACGCTGCGCCTCGGCAACGTTGCGATCGAGCTCGTCGTTTTTAATGGTCATAAGCACGTCGCCCTCGCTGACGGATTGGCCTGCCTGCACGTTGATCGAATCGACCGTGCCGTCGACAGAAGGGGAGACCACTGAGGACGAAATGGGTTTGAGCTGGCCTTTCGCCTCGACCGTTGTGGTAAACGTGCCCTCGGTCACCATGTCGGTCACAGGCCCGCTAGCTCCCTGTGGCTGCGCATTGAGAACCAGGGTAGCGACAATGGCAATGAGCGCGATGGCACCTACGACGCCGGCGGCAATACCGCGTCGAATCAGCTTTTTGCGTCGACGTTCGGCGCGTTTTGCCTTGAGCTTGGCATATGCCTCTTCATCGGAAATCTCGACCGTATCGTTCGTGCGTCCGCTCTGCTTGTCGGTGTGCGCGTTTGTAATCAGAGGAATCGTTTCGGTGGCATCTTCGGGCGTGCGCTCGGTATCATCCGCGCCCGGGGTGATGGTGGGGACATTCGGCATAGCGTCTCCTTTATAGAAAGAACCTCGATAATTATATGCGCCCACCGGTTGGGGCGGGCGCATAGGACGGTTTCTTTCGGAACTGTTAGATTGGTCGCAGCGGTTCCACGTTGTAGGAATGCGCGCGTTGCACTACGAGTGGACAACCACGCACAGGCCGACTTTGATGCAGTCGTGAAGTGCCTTGGCGTCTGCCAGGCGCAGGTTGATGCAACCGTGGCTGCCGCACCACTTGTACGACTCGGCATTATCGAAGCTCTTGTCGTTTTGCCAGGTGGCATCGTGGAAGCCGATCATATTGCCCTCGAACGGCATCCAGTAGCTCACCGGGCTTTCGTATTTGGGCTTACCGGTCTCGGGGTCCTTGGCTCCGATCAGGGTACTGCCGCCGTCGTTGCTGTTGATCTGCCACACGCCTTCGGGGGTGGCGTCCTCGCCCGGCTTGCCCGAGATAAAATTGGCCTCCCAAACGATATTTCCGCTCTCGTCATAGTAGCGCGCGTGCTGTTCGGACAAGTCGACGTCGATATACGCCTTCCAGTCGGGCTCTCCCTTTGCGGTAAAGGTGTCGGCCTTCTGGGAGTACTTGATCTCGATTTCTCCGGTCTGCTTGTTGTTAATGGCGTCCTCGACCTGCTTGGCGAGCGAGCTGCTGTCGATGGACCAACCAAAGTCACCGCCTTCGACGGCGCACTGCTTGCCATCGGCGCGCGTCCACCAGCGAGTGGAGCCCACGGTATTAAAGCCGTTGGCGAGCTCGGCTGCCCAGCTGCTGATCTGTGACGTATCGAGCGTGGGGCTGGCCGGATCGGCAAAGCTGATCCACTGTAAGACGGAGCTGCCATCAACCTTGCCGGCATCCTCGCCGTTGAGCTTGAGGGTCACGTTGACGCCCAGGAAGTTGTTGGCGGCATCGCATGCGGCCTGAATCTGATCATCGGTCAGCGTTCCATTGAGCGGCTCATAGGCATCGTTGCCGAGCTTGGAAAGATCAACGGTCTCGGCCAGCGAGGCAAGCTCGAGCTCGGCATATTTAATGACATGCTCGCGGTTGAGTTTTTCGTTGGAGCGCGCCTTCTCGACGGTAAACTTGCCGGCCTGCTCGTCATAGGAGCTATTTGCCTCGAACGTGCCCGAACGGCCCTCGTTAAACTCGTCGATGGCGGCGCCCAGATCCTTCTCAAACTGCTTTTGGTCAAAGGTGTCGGAGAGCATGGACAGGTCGACGTCTTGATCAAGATCGACTTCGTTGGAGGTAGCGGTTGTTTTGGTCTTGCCGCTTAAGGATTCCACAAGGCGGACCGGCCATACAAAGGCTTCGTTGTGGCTGATAATCTCTTTTGCGGCAGCTTCGCCGTCGACAATGGGCTCATCGGACTCGGGCTGATAGGTCCAGCTAAAGTCATCGCCTGTCACGGTGAGCTTATAGTGCTTCCATGCCGAGTTGACCTTGGTGGCGGCAGACGAAGCGTTGGAGAACGAGACGTCGACGCCGGCGATGGTGGTGTTGGGGTAGGCTACCTGCGAAAATGCTACGACGCCTACGATATAGACAATGACGATTAGACCCAGGACGACAAAGAGCGTCGTCTTTTTGCCCGACTTATTGTTGCCGGCGGACTTGCGCGCGGGGCCGCGATCGCCTCGAGCGTGCGTGGGGGGCTGCTTGGGCGCATTGCCGTTTGCCTGGTGCTGCTGACGTTGTTGACGCTGCTGTCGCTGTTGGTTCGGGCGTTGAGAAGCGTTTGCCGCACCACGCTGCTGACCGTGGCTCGGCGCGATAGGACGCGGCGACTGAACGCCGCCGGCGTGCCTGCTCGGCTGCTGCGGATCGGGAATCAGTTGAGTTCGATCGTTTTGCGACATCGTATGCATATCCTTCGATTTTCGCCTTGCGGTTCATCGTGTTTTTACTGGGCTTGCATTATAGCGATTGCCCTGCTGTTTGTGGTACGGAAACGGTGGCATTCAAAAGAGGTGGGACATTTGTCCCACCTTTGAGTCGTTCTTTGCCGCTATCCGCACACGCCGCATTTTGCACAGGCCGAAAGTGCGGCCGGAGCCTGCGCGATGCCGCCCTTTGCCGTCTCGCGCAGCGTGGCCGGCAACGCGTGGCCCACTGAGAGCATGACATGTGCCATCTGGTCAAACGGCACCAGGCTCTTAATGCCTGCGAGGGCGAGTTGTGCCGAGCTAAAGGCCGCTGCCACGCCGATGGCGTTGCGGTTTTGGCAGGGCACCTCCACGAGGCCACCGACGGGGTCACAAACGAGGCCCAGCAGGTTACTCAGCGCGATGGAACTGGCGTCAAGCGCCTGCTCGGGCGTGCCGCCGAGCATCTGCACCAGCGCGGCGGCTGCCATGGCAGCGGCGCTTCCCACCTCGGCCTGGCAGCCGCCCTCGGCGCCGGCAACGCAGGCGCTTGTGGTGAGGTTGAGGCCGATGGCGGCTGCGCAGTAGAGCGCGTCCATGACTTGCTCGTCGTCGAGCTGAAGGTGATCGGCGAGCGCCAGCACGCAGCCGGGCACGACACCCGCGGATCCTGCCGTCGGAGCTGCGACGATCACGCCCATGGTGGCGGAGCGCTCGAGCACGGCCATGGCGCGGGCCACGGCTTCGGTCTGGACGGGGCCCATCAGGCTTTCACTCAAATCGTTGCAGCGGGTTGCTTCGACGAGCTTGGCCTCGCCGCCGATAAGCCCGCCGAGCGAGCGCTGCGGATTGGCGATGGGGGCCGTTGTCTCCTCGCGCATGACGTCGAGCACGCGGCGCATGGCGGCGACGGCGTGGGCCTCGCCGGTCAGACGTGCCTCGCGAACGGCCATGACGGCACCGATGCTGAGTCCCAGTTCCTCGCACGCATCGAGCAGCTGCTCGCCGTCGTCGAAGATCTCCTTAGCCGAGACGCCGGGGGAGAGCGACGAGGCAGAACCGGGGAGCTCGATAAAGGTCGCGTAATCGACATTGTCGAGCTTGCGGAGCATGGGGACGACGGTGTCGTCGGGCGCGCCGTCGGTCTCAAAGACGGAGTAGGCCTGGCCGCCCACTTCGGTGCGGTAGGTGCGGCAGAAGGCGATGTTTACATGGGCGAAGGCGAGCAGGTTGGTGAGCGCGGCGAGCACGCCGGGAACGTCCTTGTGCGCCACGAAGAGCGTGGAATACATGCCCGAGATGTCGACGCCGACGCCGTTAATGCGGCTGATGCGCATCTTGCCGCCTCCCAGGCTCTCGCCGCGGACCTGTGCCGTGGCGCCCGTGTCGTCGACCATGTCGATGTCGACGGTATTGGGGTGGATGGAGGCGTCGTCGCCCTTGATGCCAAAGTGATATTCGAGGCCCTGCTCGCGTGCGAGGTCGAAGGCCTGCTTGATGTTCTCGTCATCGGTGTCGAGGCCCAGGATGCCTGCGACGAGCGCGCGGTCGGTGCCGTGGCCGCGGTAGGTGTGGGCGAAGGAGTTCCACAGGCCAAAGGTGACTTTGGTGATGCGGCCTTCCAGCAGGCTGGCAGCAACTTGGGCGCACCGCAGGGCGCCGGCGGTGTGCGATGAGCTGGGGCCGACCATGACGGGGCCCAAGATTTCGAATGCCGAGGTCGTAGCTAGTGTTTGCGGCTTGCCTGCCATGGGTGCTCCTGTTCTATCCCGTCGTTCCGAGGGGCGGGGCATACTTGTCCCGTCGCTCCGAGGGCTTTGGTATTTGGTCGCCTGCTCTACAGTCCTGGCTCGCACGGAGGCCACATTAAGTGGCCTCCGGCTCGTGCGGAACTCGCGACCGACCAAATACCAAAGCCCTCGGAACTTAGGATACATGGCTGGAGTCGCTCTGCTGCAAAATTTATCGGCCTGTGATTTATTCCATGTCCCAGGTAGGCTCATCTTCACCACCGTTTAAATAAAAAAGAAGTACCGGTTGGGGCCGGTACTTCTTTTGGTGCGTTGTTTTTGGCTGTAGCTTTTCGAGTTAGCTTACAGGCCGCAGGCTGCCTTGAGTTCTTCGACTCGGTCGGTCTTCTCCCAGGTGAAGTCGGCGTCTTCTCGGCCGAAGTGACCGTAGGCTGCCGTCTTTTCGTAGATGGGGCGGCGCAGGTCTAGGTCGCGGATGATTGCGCCCGGGCGCAGGTCGAAGGTCTTCCCTACGGCTTCAACGATCTTGTCCTCGGCAATATGTGCGGTACCGAAGGTGTCGACCATGATTGAGAGGGGCTTGGAAACGCCGATGGCGTAGGCAAGCTCGACTTCGCAGCGGTCGGCCAGACCGGCGGCGACCACGTTCTTGGCGACCCAACGCGCGGCATACGCGGCGGAGCGGTCAACCTTGGTGCAGTCCTTGCCGCTAAAGGCGCCGCCGCCGTGACGGCCGTAGCCGCCGTAGGTATCGACGATGATCTTGCGGCCGGTGAGGCCCGTGTCGCCCATGGGGCCGCCCACGACAAAGCGACCGGTGGGGTTCACGTAGATGTCCGCGTTGTCCCACGGCATGTTCTCAGCGGCCATGACCGGGGTGATGACGTGCTCGATGAGGTCGGCCTTGATCTTGCCCATGTCCTCAATCTCGGCGGCGTGCTGCGTGGAGATGACGATGGTCGTGACCTCGACGGGCTTACCATCTTCGTAGCGCACGGTGACCTGGGTCTTGCCGTCGGGACGCAGATAGGCGAGGGTACCGTCGTGACGCACGGCGGCCAGGCGCTCGGCCAGGCGGCTTGCCAGGTAGTGCGGCATGGGCATGAGGGTCTTGGTCTCGTTGGAGGCATAACCGAACATCATGCCCTGGTCGCCGGCACCGATCAGGTCGATCGGGTCGGTGGTCGCGCCGGTCTGGGTCTCGAAGGACTCGTCGACGCCCTGGGCGATATCGGGCGACTGCTCGTGGATGAGGCTCATAACGCCGCAGGTGTCGCAGTCAAAACCGAACTTGGCGCGGTTGTAGCCAATGCGGCGGATAACGCCGCGGGCGATTTCCTGTACGTCGACGTAGGCCTGGGTGCGAATCTCGCCGGCGACGATGACGGTGCCGGTGGTCACGAGGGTCTCGCAGGCGCAGCGGACGTTCTCCACGTTGGCGGGCACGCCGTTGGGGGCGATGTAGCCCTGCTCCTGCAGCTCTATTTCTTTGGCGAGGATTGCGTCGAGGACGGCGTCGCTGATCTGGTCGGCGATCTTATCGGGATGACCTTCGGTCACCGACTCCGACGTAAAAACAAAAGACCCGTGTTGGGGCGGGATGGAACGAAGTTCTTCTGACATGATTGTCCTTTCAAAAACGTGTCCCAGCGACCGTTACCATTCCGCCGGGCTCTCTATGCAAGGGCACATCATAGCGCGTAAATCAAACATTCACACCCTTTCCGCACCTACTCATTGGGGACAGACTTAAATGACCAGCCTTACCTAAGTGCCGACAGGTTGCCCAAAGACTGGTCATTTAAGTCTGTCCCCAATGAGTAGGTCGGTGCCCTTTGTGCGGAGGTTGCTTTGATGCTTTATACTGGTGCGGTTAGACATCCATCCTGCAATCGAGGAGATATCCATGGCATCAGACGTTCGCGTCCGCTTTGCACCCTCACCGACGGGCAAGCTGCACATCGGCGGCGCCCGCACCGCTATCTATAACTGGGCTTTCGCCCGCGCAAACGGCGGCACGTTCATCCTGCGCATCGACGACACCGATCCCACCCGCTCCACCGACGAGAACACGCAGATCATCCTGCGCGCCATGCGTTGGCTAGGCCTGGACTGGGACGAGGGTCCCGAGGTGGGCGGCGATTTTGGCCCCTACGCCCAGACCGAGCGCCTGGACCTGTACAAGCAGGCCGCCCAGAAGCTTTGGGACGAGGGCAAGGCCTATCCCTGCTTCTGCACCAAGGAGCAGCTCGACGCCGACCGCAAGGCCGCGCAGGAGCGCAAGGACCCCTTCCAGGGCTATCAGCGCCGTTGCCGCGATCTTGATCCCGAGGAGGCCCGCCGTCGCATCGAGGCCGGCGAGTCCTACGTCCTGCGCATCAAGGTGCCCGAGGACCGCGGCGACGTCGTCATCCACGACGCCGTCCACGGCGAGGTGACCTTCGACGCCAAGGAGCTCGACGACTTTGTCATCTTCCGCTCCGATGGCACGCCCACGTACAACTTCGCGACCGTCGTCGACGACGCCATGATGAAGATCACCCATGTCATCCGTGGCGACGACCATCTGTCCAACACCCCGCGTCAGGTCATGGTCTACGAGGCCCTCGGCGCTCCCGTGCCCACGTTCGCCCACATCTCCATGATCTTGGGTGCCGACGGCAAAAAACTCTCCAAGCGCCACGGCGCCACCTCGGTGGAGGAGTACCGCGACGCGGGATACCTGTCCGATGCCTTCGTCAACTACCTGGCGCTGCTCGGCTGGTCGCTCGACGGCGAGACCACGATCATCCCGCGCGATGTCCTGGCCAGCAAGTTCTCGCTCGATCGCATCTCCAAGAACCCCGCGACTTTCGACCCCAAGAAGCTCGACTGGGTCAATGCCGAGTACATCAACGGCATGTCCGACGCCCAGTTTGCCGACGAGATTATGGTCCCCGTGCTGCACGAGGCGGGCCTCATCGAGGGCAACGTCGAGTACGGCGAGGACTGGATCGACGCGCTTGCCGCTATCGTCAAGCCGCGCACTAAGATGCCGGCCGACGCCGTGACCGTCGCCGCCCCCATCTTTGCCACGGCCGAGACGCTCGAGTATGACGAGAAGTCCGTCAACAAGGGCCTGGCCAAGGAGGGCATGGGTGCCATTCTGGATGCCGCCAAGGCCGCGCTCGAGGGCGTGGACGAGTGGACGGCTGCCAACATCGACGCTGCGCTTGAGCCGTTGCCCGAGCAGATGGACCTTAAGAAGCGCGTGGTGTTCCAGGCCGTGCGCGTCGCCGTTTGCGGCAACATGGTGAGCCCTCCGTTGGGCGAGACCATGGCACTCGTCGGCCGCGACGATTGCTTGGCGCGTATCGATCGCGCCCGCACGATGGCGCTGTAGCAGCCGCGTAAACGCACGTATCCGAGCCCCGTTCACCCGAGCGGGGCTCTTATTTCTGTAGACGAATGGGATGGGAGGTGCTGGGGCCATGGCCGAGCAACTGTCGCTGTTTGGTTCGCCGGAACCGGAGCAGGCTCCGGCCACGCCCGAGCCTGCTGTTGCCCCGGCCAAGTCCGAGCCTGTACCTGAGCCCATCGCCGCCTACGCGAGCGTAGTCCTGGACATTCCGACGCGTGCGCTGTCCGAGCCATTCGCCTACGGCATCCCCCGGTCCCTTGCTAACGAGGCGCAGATCGGATCCACGGTCCTAGTCCACTTTGGTAACCGTGCCGCCGCGGGCTATATCGTCGACACTGCGCCTGAGCTGGGCGACCTGCAGGGCAACAACGCCATCGACCCCGCGCGCATTAAAGCTGTCGAGGCTATCCTCAGCAAACCGCTCTTTGGCGCCGAGTCCGCCCGTATTGCACGTTGGATGAGCCGCGAGTATGTTGCGACGCTTTCCGAGTGCCTGCGCCTGTTCTTGCCTCCGGGCGGAAGCCCGCGCGTGGTCAAGGGCGACGACGGCGTGTGGGCCGTTGAGCGCCCCGCCGTCAAACCCATCCAAAACCGCTGGGTCATGCTCACGCCCGAGGGCTTCGACTATACGCCTCCCAAAACGGCGGTCCGCCAGCGTCAGCTCATCGAGGCACTACAGTGCGGCCCGGTCACAACGCGCGACCTCAACCTGCTCTATAACAGCATGTCGGCTACCATCAAGGCGCTCGAAAAACGCGGCGTCGTGGTGGTGGAGGAGCGCCGTGCGTGGCGTGGCTGCAATGAACAGACCACGCTCTCCTCGGCAAGCGGCAAGGCACCGGTCGCACTCACCAACGGTCAGCAGCAGGCGCTCGCGCAGATTGAGCGCGCCCGTCTGGACGCTCATGGCGACGTGGTGCTGGTCGACGGCGTCACCGGCTCCGGCAAAACCGAGGTTTATCTCTCCGCCATCGAGCGCGTGCTCGCGGCCGGTCGCTCGGCGTGCGTGCTTGTGCCCGAAATCTCGCTGACGGCCCAGACCGTCGGCCGCTTCCGCTCGCGCTTTGGCGAGACGGTCGCCGTGTTCCATTCCCGCCTTTCGGCTGGCGAGCGCCTGGACCAGTGGGATATGGTCGCCAGCGGTGCCGCTCGCGTGGTCGTGGGCGCCCGCTCGGCGCTCTTTTGCCCGCTCAGCGACTTGGGCCTCATCATCATCGACGAGGAGCATGAGACCAGTTACAAGCAGGGTTCCAGTCCGCGCTACCACGCGCGCGAGGTGGCGGCAGAGATGGCGCGGCGTTACCGCTGCCCGCTTGTGTTGGGCTCCGCCACGCCCTCGGCCGAGGCTCTCGACCGCTGCCGCCGTGGCATGTATAACGGTGCCACCTGGACGCGCGTCGAGATGCCCGAGCGCCCGGGACACGCCGTGCTGCCGACTGTCCGCATTGCCGACCTGCGCCGCGAGTTCTCGCATGGCAGCCGCTGCATGTTCTCAAAACCCTTGATGGAGGGCTTGGAGCGTGTGGTCGAGCGCCGCGAGAAGGCCGTGCTGTTGCACAACCGCCGTGGCTTTGCGCCTTTCTTGATGTGCCGCGAGTGCGGATGCGTCCCCACCTGCAATCACTGCTCCACCGCGCTTACATATCACGAGCGCACGCACACGCTGCAATGTCACACCTGCGGTTCGTCTTGGCGCGTGCGGCCGTATCCCGCGCCCACGAGCCGATGCCCCAAATGTGGCAGTCGCTACCTGGCAAAAATGGGTCTGGGAACGCAGCAGATCGAGGACGCACTGCATCAGATGCTTCCCGAGGATGTCGCCATTATTCGCATGGATGCCGATTCCACGCGCGGCAAGGATGCGCACAAAAAGCTGCTCGAGCAGTTCGATGCGGCGGATTGTGCCGTGTTGCTGGGCACCCAAATGATCGCAAAGGGTCTCGATTTTCCCGAGGTCACGCTCGTAGGCGTGGTCAATGCCGACTTCGCCCTCAAGCTGCCCGACTTTCGCGCAGGGGAGCGCGCCTACGATCTGCTGGAGCAGGTTGCGGGCCGCGCCGGCCGCGGCGATCGCCCCGGCGAGGTTATCATCCAGACCTACCTGCCCGAGGACCCGGTCATCCGCGCCGTCGCCGAGCACGACCGTTCGATCTTTACCGACTACGACCTGGATCAGCGCCGCGACGCGCTGTACCCGCCGTTTGTTCGCCTGGTCAACATCTTGGTGTGGTCGGCGAACCGAGACGACGCGCAGAACTACATCGGACGTATCGCAAAGCTTCTTAAGCGCCGCTGGCATGCCGCCGCGCCCGACTTTTTGCGGGCGGGGAGTGCCGTGCCGCAGGTGCTGGGCCCGGCTTCGTGTGTAATCGAGAGAGCCAAGGACCGTTACCGCTTCCATCTGCTTGTGAAGTCGCCCGTGGGGTACCATGTCTCTGATGATATCGACGCCTGCCTCAAAGAGGTGGGCTCCGTGCGCGGCGTGAGCGTGAGCGTTGACGTCGACGCCTATGATTTGATGTAACAACCCGAAAGGATGGCCATGGAAGCCAACGGAATCGTACTGTCGCCTGACCCTCGTCTGCGCCAGGAGTGCGCCGTCATCGAGGAGATCACCCCGGCGATCGAGGCACTTGCCGAGAAGATGAAGAAGATGATGTTCGAGAACGGCGGCTGCGGCCTGGCTGCCCCGCAGATCGGCGAGCTCATTCAGCTGGTCACCATCGACTGCGACTACAGCGACAAGAGCGACTACGATCCGTACGTGCTCATTAATCCCGTGATCGTGGAGCAGAGCGACCATCTGGTGCCGTTTAGCGAGGGCTGCCTTTCCATTCCTGGTATTAGCTGCGAGATCGAGCGTCCCGACCATGTCGTCGTCGAGGCGTACGACCTGGATGCCAAACTGATTCGCTACGAGGCCTCGGGCGACCTGTTCTGCGTGTGCCTGCAGCACGAGATCGATCATCTGCACGGCAATACCATGTTTGAGCGACTCAAGCCCATGCAGAGGCTCAAGGCCGTCAAGGAATACCAGGACGCCCTGGCCCGCGGCGCTCGACCGGGCGAGACGGAGTAGGTTTGTCCGTCCCCGGGGTGCCCGCCTATATCATCCCGTGCTCAAACATTCTCGCTGCGCTGCGAAACTGCGCGCGGGACGATATAGGCGGGCACCCCGGGGACTACGTTGACGCTGCTTGTCTCGCCCGGGTGCCGTCGGGCCAGGGAAGGGCGTCTTTGCTGATAGGTGCTTTGCTGAAAGAGCTGCTTTTATTGCGGCTCTTTCTTTGGTTTTGGGTATATTTGTTCTTGTTGAATTGTTCTTGCGACTGGGTGCGTTTGCGACCCGGAACGCTTTTGTTTTGTAGCCGTCTCGGCTCGTTATTGAGAGGAGACTAACTTTTATGCGTATTGTGTTTATGGGTACGCCTGATTTTGCTGTGCCTTCGCTGGTTTCGCTTGTTGAGGCTGGGAATGAGATTGCGCTTGTTATTACTCGTCCTGATGCTGTTCGTGGGCGTGGTAAGAAGCTTGAGCCTTCTCCTGTTAAGGCCAAGGCGCTCGAGCTTGGCCTGCCCGTTGTTGAGGCTAATCGTATGACGCCGGACGTTATCGATCGGCTCGAGGCTGCGGATGCCGAAATTTTCTGTGTGGCTGCCTATGGCTGCATTTTGCCGGATGAGGTTCTTCATATGGCGCCGCTCGGCATTGTGAATGTTCATGCGTCCTTGCTGCCTCGTTGGCGTGGGGCTGCTCCTATTCAGCGTGCGATTCTCGCTGGTGATGAGGTTGCTGGCGTTTCTATTATGCGTATTGGACATGGCGTTGATACCGGCGCTTATTGTGCCCAGGCGTCTACGTCTGTTGCCGGTAAGCATGCCGAGGCGCTCACGATGGAGCTTGGCGAGCTGGGCGGTAAGCTGCTGGCCGATACGCTGCCGTCGCTTGCCGATGGTACCGCCGTGTGGACTGAACAGGATGAGGCGCTCGTTACCCATGCTGCCAAGATTTCCAAGCTGGAGATGCGTCTGGATCCGCAGATGGCTGCGCTTGATTGCGTGCGCCATGTGCTGGCCTCGTCCGATACCGCGCCTGCCCGATGCGTGATTGCCGGCAAGACCGTGCGCGTGCTCGATGCTGCACCGGCTGATGTCTCGCTTGGCGAGGGCGCTGTTGACGTTAAGAACAAGCGTGTTTACCTGGGTCTTTCCGATGGCTCGGTTGAGTTGCTCGAGGTTAAGCCCGATGGTAAGCGTGCTATGGCCGCTTCTGCTTGGGCTGCTGGCCTGCAGGGCGCAGATCTTTCGTGGGGTGTTTTGTCATGAGCAAGCTTTCCCCCGCGCGCAAGCTTGCGCTCGATGTGCTGATGGAGGCCGATCGCCGCGGCATGTATGCGCGCGACGTGCTGTCCTCTCGCGCATCGGCCAAGGCTATTGACCAGCGTGATTCCGCATTTGCCGCCCGCTTGGCGCTTGGTGTGGCCGCCACGCAGGGTATTTTGGACGAGCTGCTCGATCAGTTTCTTGATAAGCCTAAAAAGGTTGCGCCGCGTGTTCGCATGGCGCTTCGTATCTCGGCCTTCGAGATGCTCTATCTGCATACGCCTGGCCGCGTCGCCGTAAGTCAGGGTGTTGAGCTGGTACGCAGCGGAGCTAAGTCTGCCTCAGGTTTGGCCAATGCCGTGCTGCATAAGGTCACGGACAACGTTGAGGACTTTGCTACTGCATCCGATGTGGATGAGTCTGAGCGACGCTTGGTCCGTCTGTCGCACCTGATGGGTCTGCCGCGTTGGCTGTGCGCTCGTATTATGGCTTCGTTTGACACGCCTGAGGGTGCGCTTAACTTTGCCGGCAATCTGGCCCCCGCGCCGCTGGCCCTGCATGAGAACGCCTTTGCGACCAAGCCCGATCCGTACATTTCGCAGCTTGTGGCACCCGTGTTCCCGGGCTGTCATGCACCGGTCGATGCGCAGGTCACCGTTGCGTCGGGCGTGTTTGAGCGTGCTGCCGCGGTAGCATCTGATCTCAACGCACAGCTTATCGCCACGGCAGCCACGCGTCCTGGAAGCTGCCTTGAGATTGGTGCCGGTCGTGGTACCAAGACCTATGTGATGATGTGCCAGGCCAAGCGTGCGGGCTATGAGCGTCAGCATACGGCGCTCGATCTGCATGATCGCAAGTGCGACCTGAATCTCGCTCGCCTGCACAAGGCCGGTATTCAGGGCGTTCGTACGGTTTCGGGTGATGCCTGCGAGCTTGATGAAGTACTGACGTCGTTTGATGCCATGCTTGGCAAGCCGGTTAAGTTCGACACGGTCTTTATCGATGCGCCGTGCTCGGGCACCGGCACCATGCGCCGTCATCCTGAGATCCCCTGGCGCCTGACCGAAAAGGATGTAGCGGTTGAGCTGCCCAAACTGCAACTGACGATGCTCAAGGAAGCCGCCGCGCGCGTGGCTGCCGGCGGCGAGCTGATCTATGCGACGTGCTCGGTCTTCGACGAGGAGAACACGCAGGTCGTGGACGCGTTCCTTGCTTCTCCCGAGGGTGCCGGCTTTAGCGTGGCACCGCTTTCCGAGGCACAGATTCTGCAACTCCCCGAGTTCGATCAGGCCAAGAAGCTCGTATCCGTACGCCAGAACGATCGAGGCCTCTTCCAAAGCGTGCCAGTAAACGCCGACTCCTACGACGGCCACTTCTGCGCCCGCTTGGTCCACAAGTAATGACTATGTTGCGGTGAAATAAGGATTGGATAGCGGTCTCTACCCGCCAAACAGTCCTTATTTCACCGCAACTCATAGAGCTACCTGCGACACAAAGAAACAGCCCCGCGATCGATGCTGATCGCGGGGCTGTTTGGTTCCTAGTGGCTATGCGGGCAGTTGGCGCAGCAGCCACTCGTGGCGTTGGTGCTGGAGCCGCCGCTTCGCTGGTCGGTGTTGTAGAAACCGCTGCCCTCAAATTTAATGCCGCTGGCCGAGAACGTCTTGGCCGCCGGGGCACCGCAGCTGGGGCACACGACCTCGGGAGTCTCGGACATGGGATGCTCAACCTCAAACACGTTGCCGCAGCTCGAGCACTTGTAATCGTAGCGCGCCATAATACTTCCTTTTCAGCACAAAGCGGGCAGATTACTCTGCCCGCAAAAATTCAAACGTCTGTAACTGTACCCTATATCGGGGGTTTTATCACGCTTCGCCCCAGAATCTATGGTTGTTGCGCAGGAGCTGTGCGGTTTTGCCCTCGGCGGCTGCAATGTTCGCCTCGTTAGCCTGCCAGGTCCAGTTGCCCGTGGCCACGCCCGGAACGTTCATGCGCGCGTCGTCGCCAAGCCCCAGGACATCCTGCAGCGGCATCATCACCAGGGGAGCGTCGCTTGCCAGCGCGTCGCTCATCAGCTTGGCCGCCACCTCAACACCGCTCGGTTCATCGCCGCCCGCAAAGGAACGCGTACACCAGCCGGCCAGCGTCGACGTATCGTGCGTTGAGGTGTACAGGATCTTTCCTGGCGTGGGGTGCACGCCGCAACGGACGTCGTAATCGCTAAACTCCAGCACGTCCATGCCGGGGAAACCGCAGGTCGAAGCCATGGCGCGAACACCGGGCGTCAAATAGCCCAGGTCCTCGGCGATAAAGTTGAGCGGACCCAGCTCGTCGTAGGCAGTCTGGAACAGGTCTTTGCCCGGTCCCGCCAGCCAGCGACCGTCGGCGCAGGCCTTGCCGGCGGGGATGCTAAAGTAGCTGTGGAACCCCAGAAAGTGATCCAGACGCACGCGGTCGTAGAGCGAGAACGCGCGGCGCAGGCGATCCATCCACCAGCTATAGCCGTTCTGCTTCATGTGGTCCCAGCGGAACGTCGGGTTGCCCCATACCTGACCCTCGGGCGCAAAGTTGTCGGGCGGCGCGCCGGAAATCTCGATTGCTTTGCCGGTATCGGACAGCCAGAAGTTCTCGGGTTCGCTCCACGCGTCTGCCGAATCGTCGGACACGTACATAGGAATGTCGCCGATAACCTCGATACCCTTCTTGTGCGCGTAGTTCATGAGCTCGCACCAGGCCAGGTCAAAGCGGTACTGCATGTACGCCTGAAGCTCGGCCTCGTTGTGGAAGCGCTTGTCGTCGATTAGATGCTCGTTGTAGCGAGCGACATCTGCCGGCCAATTGTGGCGCGACTCGCCCTCAAAGTACTTTTTGACGGCCATATAGACGCAGTATTTCTCGAGCCAATCGGCATTGCGATGTTTAAACGCTGTGTACAGCGGGTCGGCATCCTCGCCGCCGCGGGCCTTCCAGGTCTCAAAGTCGGCGGCCAGCTCCTCGTGGCTCTCGGGTAGCAGGTCGATATTGCCTGCAAAGGCCGAAGGACCGGCGTATGGGGAGCGGAAGAAGTCCGTGGGGTTGACGGGGAGAACCTGCCAGTAGCGCATGCCCATGGCGGCCAGATGGTCGATAAAGCGACGCGTGGGCGCACCGATCGTGCCGGGCTTGCCGTCGTCGGTCGGCACCGATGTGATATGGCACACAACACCCGCACCGTGATCGAGCGGCTCCTGCAGGCGCTGCTCGGCATGGTGATAGATGATCGACGAGCCCAGCGGATACAGATCGAGCGTGACCGTACCGTTATGGATCTCACACTCGTGACCGCTGATCACGTCACTCGCGCATTCGCCGAGCGCCGGGATCGTCACGCGATGCGAATTGCGCAGGCTGCGGTTGATGATGACGGTCGCGGACTCGCCGTCTTTACCGGTACGGTTGTAGGCCAGCACCTCGTCATTGAGCGCGAAGGCCTTGATCTCACCGTCGATCATAAACGGCAGCGCGCGGCGCACGGCCGAGGCATTCTTGACGATCGCGAGCGTGTCGAAGTCGTGCAGGTCCTCCTTTTTAGGCATGGTGCGGCGGTTGCCCGGATCGGTGAGGCCCTCCAGGCCGTACTCATCGCCATAATAGATCGAGGGCACGCCCGGGAACGTCATCTGCATGAGCGTCGCGAGCCAAAAACGGCTCTTAGCCAGGCCCATCGCGTTCTCGTCCAGACGCCATTTGCTGCGCTCGCACTCGGGCAGCTGCGACTCGTCGGGGCCGCCGCCGAGCACCGAGATAATGCGCGGTCGGTCGTGGCTCGAAAGCAGATTAAGCGCGCAAGACAGGGCCTCACGCGGATAGTTCTCGCGTAGGGTCTCGATATCCTCGGCTGCCTGGTAGGCGTTTTTGTAGCCCATCAAAAAGCCGATGACCATGTCGCGGAAGGGGTAATCCATGGCCGAGTCGAGCTCGGAGCCTTGCAGATAGCGACGCAGATGGCCGTAGCTGATCTTGTTGGAGGCGTCTTCCCATACCTCGCCGAGCAGCAGCGCGTCGGGCTTCTCGGCGAGCACGGCCTTCTTGATCTCGGTCAGGAAATCGTCCGAAAGCTCGTCGGCCACGTCTAGGCGCCAGCCATGAGCGCCGGCACGTAGCCATTTGCGGATCACGCCGTCCTTGCCCAGGAGCCGCTCGCGCACCAGTTCGGAGCTCTCATTGATGGCGGGCATGTTGCCCACGCCCCACCAGCAGTCATACGAGCCGTCCTCATGGAAGTAAAACGCATCGCGCCACGGCGAGTCCTCGCTCTGCCACGCACCTACGCCGGGATAGTTACCGTAGCGGTTAAAGTAGATCGAATCGTCGCCTGTGTGGTTGAAGACGCCGTCCAGGATGATGGAGATGCCCAGCTTCTCGGCTGCCTGGCACAGCTCGGTAAAGTCCTGCTCGGTGCCCAGGATCGGGTCGATCTTGGTGTAGTCGGCCGTGTCGTAGCGGTGGTTGCTCGCGGCCTCAAAGATCGGGTTGAGGTAGATGGCCGTAAAGCCCAGCTCGGCAATGCGGGGCAGGTCATTCTGGATACCCTTGAGCGAGCCGCCGTAAAAATCCCAGGTCTTGATGGAGCCGTCTTCGGCACGCTCGTACTCGGGCGGTTCGTTCCAGTCCTCGACCATGCGGCGCTGGATTCCTTTGCGCGGTTTTTCAACTTCGGCAAGCGTGCGTTCGCGCCAGTTTTCGTCGCGGGCATAGCGATCGGGGAAGATCTGGTAGACCATGCCGCGCTCGTACCACTCGGGACGCACTTCGCGGTGCTTGTAAACGGTAATCTGGAAGGACGGAACCTCGGCGTAGTCGTAGGTTACGCCCTCGCCGCCGGTGCGGCCCTGCGGCGCGCCCAGGCGAACCTCGGGCTGGCCCTCGATATTGCATATAAAGCTGTACCACACAAGACACGGTTCAGTGCATTTGAGCTCGCCGGTAAAAATGCCATCGCCTTCGTGCTCCATCGGAATCAGAGTCTCGCCGACTTCATCGACCCAGGTACGTAGGGTGAGTGTTGCCTGGTTGGGATCGGCATCCTCCAAAATAACCGAGAGTGCAACGGTAGTTCCTGTGGTTACAGCGCCAAACGGAGTGCGAAACTGCGGTAGGCGACTGTTGTGTATCAATCTCATAGTACGGTCCAGTTCAATAGAATCACGGCCTGCGGGCCATGGGCTTTACGCACAAAATATAAGTATATCTGTTGTACACAGGGTGTATAAACAACATCCGTTTACCATCGGCGAACGGTTGTCCTAGAAAATCGTTTTACCAACTATCTACAGAGAAGGGGCGCCCGGTTGGAGCGCCCCTTGTTTAGGGTTTTGATTAGGTTTTAGATCGTCTGCGGGCTAGCGGCGCTTGCGGGTGGCCGTAGCCTTGCGGACGGAGGTCTTCTTGGTCGGGGCCTTTTCCTCGGCCGGAGCGGCAGGGGAGACCGGGGCCTCCTTGGCGGGCTCGGTCTTTGCCGTAGCCTTCGGAGCGGTCTTGACCTCAGCGGCCTTCGGTGCCGGCTCGGCCTTTACTGCAGGCTTGTCCTCGGCTTTAGCCTCTGCCTTGGGGGCGGCTGTCTTGGTCGTGGTCTTCTTGGCCGTCGTCGTGCGCTTTCGCGTGGTGGTCTTTGCGGCGGGCTTGGCCTCGACGGTTGCCTTCGTCTTGGACTCGGCAGACGCCTCCTCGACCTTGGCGGCCGGCTTTGCGGCTGCCTTGGGGGCAGCCTTCGTTGCAGCGGCCTTGGCGGTCGTCGACTTGGTTGCCGTAGCCTTCTTGGCGGCAGTGGTCTTGGTCGCGCTCTTGGTCGCGGTCGTTTTCTTGACAGCGGTCTTGGCCGGAGCCTTAGCGGCCGGCTTGGCCTCGGCGGTCTCGGCCTTTACCTCGGGGGCAGCCTCGGCCCCGGCGGCCTTCTTGGCAGCGGCGGTCGTGCGCTTGCGTGTCGTCGTTGTCTTGGCAGCAGTCGTCTTTGCCGCAGCGGTCTTGGTGGCAGCGGCCTTGGTCGTCGTAGCCTTCTTGGCCGTCGTCTTGTGCGTCGTGGTCTTCTTGGCGGCAGGCTTTGCAGCCGGTTTATCCTCTGCCTCGGGAGCTGCCTCAACCTTTACCTCAGATTCAGCCTCAACTGGCTTCTCCTCAGCCTTGGGCTCGGGCTCGGCCGCGGTCTTCTCAGCCACAACCACAGGCTCGTCGGCAACCGCCGCCGGCCTCTCAATCTCCGGGTGCATAAAGAAGTACAGGTCCAGATACTTGTCGGCCGAGCGCGTCCAGCTAAAGTCCTGGCTCATGGCCTGCGTGACCAGCTGGTTCCAAGCGTCGCGGTTATCCCAGAACAGGCGCGCCGCGCGGAAGACCGCGTCGCCCATCTCGTCGCCATTAAAGTTGCTAAACGAGAAGCCCGTACCCTCGCCGGTAAACTCGTTATACGGGATAACGGTGTCCTTCAAGCCACCGGTCTCGCGCACGATTGGCAGGGTGCCGTAGCGCATGGCGATGATCTGCGACAGACCGCAGGGCTCAAACTTCGAAGGCATCAGGAACATGTCGGCGGCGGCGTACATACGCTGCGACAGCGCCGGGTCAAATTCGATGCGCGCGGCCATGGTGCCGGGGTACTTGTCCTGGAAGTAGCGCAGGCCGTCTTCGTAGTCGCGGTCGCCGGTACCCAGCACGGCCACCTGAACGCCGCCGGACAGGATGCGGTCGAGTGCGTACATGACCAGGTCCATGCCCTTCTGGCGCGTCAGGCGCGTGACCATCACCATAAGCGGGCGGTCGTCGCGAACCTCGAGGCCCAGCTCTTCCTGCAGCTTGGCCTTGCACACGGCCTTGCCGGAACGGTCGTCAACCGTGTAGTTGGCGGCAATGCGCTTGTCGGTTGCCGGGTCAAAGGCCGCCACGTCAATGCCGTTGAGGATGCCCTGCAGCGCATAGGAGCGCTCGCGCAGCACGCCGTCCAGGCCCTCGCCAAACTCGGGCGTCTGGATCTCGCCCGCATAGGTGGGGCTCACCGTGGTGATGGCATCGGCATAGTGCAGCGCGCCCAGCATGTAGTTGATACTGCAGGCGTCGCAACGCAACTGCGTAGCTGCCGCCGGAATATGCGCCACACCTAGGATGTCCTCCATCACGGTGTCGCTAAACTGGCCCTGGAACGCCACGTTGTGGATCGAGAACACGGTCTTGACGCGGTCGTACAGCGGCAGGCCCTGGTAGAACTCGCGCAAGAACACGGGCGCCAGCGCCGTCTGCCAGTCGTTGCAGTGCAGGATGTCGCACTCAAAACCGGCCGGCAGGTGCTGCAGGCTTTCGGTGATGGCCTTGGAGAAGAACGCAAAGCGTTCGCCGTCGTCAAAGAAGCCGTACGGATAGTCGCGCGCAAAGTAGCGCTCGTTGTCCACGAACATATAGGTGACGCCGTCGCGCTCGAGCTTCTCCAGCCCGCAGTACTCATTGCGCCAGCCCAGGCTCACGTAAAAGTCGGCAAAGTGCTCCATTTGCGCCTTGTATTCGTCCTTGATGGTGGTGTACTTGGGCACCATCACGATGACCTCGGCGCCGGCGCGCACGAGTGCCGCAGGCAGCGAGCCCGCCACGTCGCCCAGGCCACCGGTCTTAACAAACGGTGCGCACTCGGCCGAGGCAAACACGATCTGCATCTTTTTGCTGGAATCTGCCATATTGTCTCCCATGTTCCAATTCGAGAATAGCCGCCTGGCGCTAACCGGGCGGCTATTCTACATGTTACGAGCGATGTTGCGGTGTCAACGTTAACGTACGATGGTGGTGTCGGAAGTTAACGGAGCCTTGCCCAGCACCAGGATGTTCTCGGGCGTGCCGCGAAGCTCGGTGTTGGTGGGAACCACGTTGTTCTTGTCCAGAATGGCATTCTCGACGCGGGCGCCGCTCTTGATGATGCAGCTCTGGTTGATGATCGAGTTGGTCACCGAAGCGCCTTCCTCGACCACGACGCCGCGCGACAGGATCGAGTTACGCACGGTGCCCTTGATGATGCAACCGGCCGAGATGATCGAGTTGCAGGCGTGACTGCCGGTCGCATAGCGCGAAGGCGGCACGTCGTGAGCCTTGGTCAGGATCGGGCGCTCGGGATCGAAGAGCTGGTCGGCCACGGTCTGGTCGAGCAGGTCCATGCTGCGACGATACAGCGACTTCTCGCTAAACACGCCCACGACCTCGCCCTTGTATTCGTAGCTGCACACGTCGATGTTGCCAAAGTCGCCCTGGAGTGCCTCGAGCAGGTCAAGATAGTCGGCGGCCTGGTAGTGGTCGATGATCTCGAGCAGCGTCTCGCGGTTGACGATGCAGCAGTCCATAGAGGCGTTGTCGCCGTACACGACGCCGGCGCTCACACCCGTCAGGCGGCCGTTCTCGTTAATCTCGAGTTTGGTCTCGTCGTCGACGTTGCGCGTGGCCTTGCAGTACACCACGGTCATCTGGGCACCGGAGTTCTCGTGCGCGTCGATGATGGTGTTGAGGTCCATGTTAAAGATGATGTTGGTGCCCATCATCACGACGTAGGGCTTGTCCGAGCGCTGGAACAGCGTCTTGTTGGAGATGATATCGCGCAGCAGGAAGCGCATGCCGCCCTTGGTGGTGCCATACGCGTTGCCGGGCACCATGAACAGACCGCCCTTCTTGCGGTCCAGGCCCCAGTCCTTGCCCGAGCCCACGTGGTCAATCAGCGAGCGGTAGTTGCCCGGCATGACGACGCCAACGGTCTTAATGCCGGCATTCATCATGTTGGACAGCGGGAAGTCGATCAGGCGGTAGCGGCCCAAAAACGGAACGGACGCGATAGGGCGGTCCTTGAGCAGCACGCTGCCGTAGGTCGAAGAGTAGTTAGCGGTGATATAACCGATGGCCTTGCGATTGATCATCGGATCATTCCCCCTTCCCGATAACGACGTCATTTCCAACGACGGCCGTATCCTTGGTGGTATCGACAGAGCCGAGCTTCACGCCCTCTTCGACCGTGGAGTTCTCGCCCAAAATAGCGCGGCAGATGTGCGCACCGCTCTTAACGTGCGCACCCGGCAGCAGCACGGAGTCCTCGACCACGGCGCGCTCCTCGATGATGACATCGGTCGAAAGAATCGAGTGGCGAGCGGTGCCGTAGATCTTGCAGCCGTTGGAGACCAGGCAGTCGTCCAGGCGGCCGTCCGGGCCAATGTAGTGCGGCGGACGCGTGGTGATGTTGGACATGATGGGGAAGTGCTTGTCGAACAGATCGAACTCGGGGTTGTTGCCCAGCAGGTCCATCGAGGTCTCGTGGAAGCTGGCGATGGTGCCGACGTCCTTCCAAAAGCCGTGGAACTCGTAGCTGTACAGGCGCTTGCCCTCGCCGAGCAGCTTGGGGATGATGTCCTTGCCAAAGTCGTGGCTCGAGCGCTGGTCCAGAGCGTCCTCCTCGAGCGCCTCGATCAGCACGTCGGCCGAGAAGATGTAGATGCCCATGGACGCAAGGTTCGAATCGGGCTTCTCGGGCTTCTCGGTAAACTTGGTGATGCGGCCGTCCTCGGGGTCGGTGGTCAGGATGCCAAAGCGGCTGGCCTCCTCCCACGGCACAGGCATAACGCTCACCGTGAGGTCGGCGTTGTTCTCAATGTGCGTCTTGAGCATCTTGCGGTAGTCCATACGATACAGATGGTCGCCCGAAAGAATCAGGACGTACTTGGGGTCGTTGGCCTTGATGTAGTCGAGGTTCTGCGTAATGGCGTCGGCCGTGCCCGCATACCAGGCGCCGCCGGTCTGCGTCTCGTACGGCGGCAGAATCGACACGCCGCCGTCACGGCTGTCCAAATCCCAGGCCTCGCCGGAGCCCACATAGGCATGCAGCAGGTAGGGACGGTACTGCGTCAGAACGCCCACCGTGTCGATGCCCGAGTTGGAGCAGTTGGACAGCGAAAAGTCGATAATGCGGAACTTGCCACCAAAGCTAACCGCCGGCTTAGCGATCTTTTGGGTGAGTGCCCCCAATCGGCTGCCCTGTCCTCCTGCGAGGAGCATCGCGATGCATTCTTTCTTACTCATCGATTTCTCCTTCTGTCATCGATGTTCTAAAACCCATTAGCGACGGGCGCAGCGCAACGTTGCGCCCGTCGAGTAATGCCGTGCTGGCATAAGGGAGCTCGCACGCCTTTACGCGTGCCAGATCTCGTCGCGGTACTCGCGAATGGTGCGATCGCTCGAGAACCAGCCGGAGGAGGCGGTGTTGAGCAGGGCCTTGCGGTTCCAGGTCTCCTGGTCGCCGTAGCTGCCGGTGAGCTTTTCCCACGCATCCACGTAGCTGCGGAAATCGGCCATGACCAGGTCGGGGTCGTTGTTGTTCATGAGCTCGTTGTAGATGCTCTCGAAGTTGCCCGAAAGACCCGCGAAGGTGTTGTCCTTGAGCTCGTCCATCACGCGGCCCAGACGCTCGCGATCGTTGTTGAGCGTATCCCACGCAAAGTAGCTGTTGGATGCCCAGAGCTGCTCGACCTCGGGAGCGGTCAGGCCAAAGATGGCCTCGTTCTCGCGGCCGGCCAGGTCGGCAATCTCGATGTTGGCGCCGTCGAGGGTGCCCAGCGTAATGGCGCCGTTCATCATGAGCTTCATGTTGGACGTGCCCGAGGCCTCCTTGCCGGCCGTGGAGATCTGCTCCGAGATCTCGGCGGCGGGGTAGATGAGCTGGGCGTTGCTCACGCGGAAGTTGGGGATAAAGCAGACCTTCATGACCTCGTTGACGCGGGCGTCGTTGTTGATGACCTCGGCCACGGAGTTAATGAGGCGGATGGTCTCCTTCGCGAAGGTGTAGCTCGAGGCAGCCTTGCCGCTAAAGATGAAGGTCGTCGGCGTCACGTGGAAATTGGGATCGGCGATGCGACGGTTGTAGATGTCCATCACCTTCATGATGTTCATGAGCTGGCGCTTGTAGGCATGGAAGCGCTTAACCTGAACATCGAAGACGGTGTTGGGGTCAATGACCAGACCGGTCTCGGCCTTAACGTAGCCGGCCAGACGCTCCTTGTTGGCGCGCTTGGAGGCACCCACGGCCTTCAGGAACTCGGTGTCGTTCTGGAACTCCTTGAGCTTTTCCAGCTCAAAGGCGTCCTTGAGCCAGCCGTCGCCAATGGCATCGGTCACGAGCTTGGCGTAGGTGGGGTTGGCCTCGGCAAAGAAGCGACGGTGCGAGATGCCGTTGGTCTTGTTGTTGAACTTCTCGGGCGTTAAGGCATAGAAGTCCTTGAGCACGATGTTCTTGATGATGTCGGAGTGGATCTTGGCCACACCGTTGACGCTGTGGCTGCAGATCACGGATAGGTTGGCCATGCGAATCTCGCCGTCCCACAGGATGGCGGTCTGGCGCAGACGCTCCTGCCAGCCCTCCTGCGTAGTGTCGAACGACTCGTGCCAACGACGGCTGATCTCGTCGATGATCTGGTAAACGCGGGGGAGGAGCTTGGAGAACGTGCCGATGGGCCACTTCTCCAGAGCCTCGGGCAGGATGGTGTGGTTGGTGTAGCTCACAACCTGCGTCACGATGTTCCAGGCGTCGTCCCACTCGAGCTTCTTCTCGTCGATCAGGATGCGCATGAGCTCGGGGCCGCACATGGCCGGGTGGGTGTCGTTGGTGTGGATGGCAACAAACTGCGGCAGCAGCTCCCAGTTCTCGCCGTGCTCCTTCTCAAAGGTGTCGAGCAGGCTGTAGATGCCGGCCGATACAAACAGGTACTCCTGCTTCAGGCGCAGCAGACGGCCGTGCTCGCCGGCGTCGTTGGGGTAGAGGATGGCGCTGATAGCCTCGGCTTCGGCGCGCTCGGCATCGGCCAAGGCATAGTCGCCGCGGTTGAAGGCCTCAAGGTCAAAGTGCTCCTCGACCGGCTCGGCAGCCCAGACGCGCAGCTTGTTGACGGTCTCGCCGGCATAGCCCACCACGGGGATGTCGTAGGGGACGGCTAGGATGTCCTGCGTGTCCACCGTGCGGTAGAACGTGCGGCCATCCTCCTCAAAGCCCTCAACATGGCCACCAAACTTGATGGTCACGGCCTTGTCCTGACGGCGGACCTCCCAGGGATAGCCGTGGGTGAGCCACTCGTCGGTGGCCTCGACCTGGCTGCCGTTGACAATCTCCTGCTTAAACAGGCCGTAGCGGTAGCGCATGCCGTTGCCGTAGCCGGCGATGCCCTCGGCTGCCATGGAATCCAGGAAGCATGCGGCAAGACGGCCCAGGCCACCGTTGCCCAGCGCCGGATCGGGCTCCTGGTTCTCGATGACGGAAAGGTCGAAGCCCATGTCGTCGAGCGCCTCGGCGACCATGTCGCGCACGCCAAAGTTGAGCAGGTAGTTGTCGAGCAGGCGGCCAATCAAAAACTCGATCGAGAAGTAGTACACGCGCTTTTTGCCCTCGGCGGTGGCGCGGGCGTCGCTCTTGGTGGCAACGGTGCGTGCCTTCTCGGCCACGAGCTTGGCCAGGGCGTTAAAGCGGTCGAGGTCGCTGGCGGCCTCGACGCTCTTGCCGCTGATGCTCATGACGGCATCGCGATAGAGCTCGGTAAACTCCTGCTTGTTGTCGAAGATCTTATTCATACGTTCCTTTCCCCCGGGGATGTTTCTCCCGGAACGGTTATGACTTACATCCTACGCCCCAGAGGGGCGGGTAATTACAGTGGTAACGGCTTTGTTACGCGTCCTTAGCGGTCGACTTAACAGAAGCTGACTTGGCCTTGGTAGTTGCCTTCTTGGCAGCCGGCTTCTTGGCGGCGGGCTTCGCAGCAGCCTTGGCCTTGGTCGCCGTCGTAGCCTTCGCCTTGGCCGGAGCCTTCTTGGCGGCCGCAGGCTTAGGCTTCACCGAAGACGTGCGCTTACGCGTGGCCTTCTTAGGCTCCTCAACCACGGGCGGCTTATAGCTGCTGGGACCGCGACGCTTAAGCACCACGCCAGCCAGGCCGGGAACCTTGATCTCGATGGAGTCCATCTGCCCGTTCCAGGGATAGGGCTCGCTCGAGCAGGTGTAAGGCTCCTTGCCGGCATAGCCGCTGCCGCCAAACTCGGGACGGTCGGAATCGAAGATGACCTCCCAGTCACCCTCGCGCGGCACGCCCACGCGGAAGCTCTCGTAGCTCGCCGGGTCAAAGTTGATCAAGATCACCAGGTCGTCGTTGACGTCCTCGCCCTGGCGCACAAAGCTCACGATGGACTGCTTGGAGTTGTCCGCATCGATCCAGGTAAAGCCGTCGTCGGTGTAGCCGCGCTCGTACAGGGCGGGCTCGGCGGTGTACAGGTGGTTGAGCGCCTTGATAAACGCCTGATGATGCTTGTGGGTCTCGTACTCCTCGGTCAGGAACCACTGGATGGACTCGTAGTAGCGCCACTCGATAAACTGGCCGATCTCGTTACCCATAAAGTTGAGCTTGGCACCGGGGTGCGTCATCTGGTAGAAGGCCAGCGTGCGCAGGCCGGCAAACTGGCGCCACCAGTCGCCCGGCATGCGGCCGATGAGCGAGCACTTGCCGTGCACGACCTCGTCGTGGCTCAGCGGGCAAATAAAGTTCTCGGTAAAGGCGTACATAATAGAGAACGTGAGCAGGCCGTGGTTGCCGGGGCGCCACGGAAAATCGGTCTGCATGTAGTGCAGGGTGTCGTTCATCCAGCCCATGTCCCACTTGTAGTGGAAGCCCAGGCCGCCGTCCTGCGGCGGATAGGTCACGAGCGGCCACGCGGTGGACTCCTCGGCCATCATCATTACGTCGGGGTAGTGCGCCTCCACGGCGCAGTTGACCTGGCGGATAAAAGCGCTGGCGTCCAAGTCCTCCTCGGTACCGTACTTGTTGAACTTCTTTTGGCCGGGATCGTCGATGCCAAAGTTGAGGTACAGCATGCTGGACACGCCGTCCATGCGAATGCCGTCCACGTGGAAGTTCTCGAGCCAGTACAGCACGTTGGAGACCAGGAAGGAGCGGACCTCGCCGCGGGCGAAGTCGAACTTGTGCGTGCCCCAGTTGGGGTGAATCTCGTGCTCAAACAGCATGTGGCCGTTAAAGGTGGCAAGGCCGTGGGAGTCGGCGCAAAAACCGCCGGGCACCCAGTCCATGATCACGCCAATGCCCGCCTCGTGGCACGCATCGATAAAGTGCATGAGCTGCTGCGGGTTGCCATAGCGCGACGTGGCGGCATAGTAGCCGGTCGTCTGGTAGCCCCAGGAGCCATCGAAGGGATGCTCCATAAGCGGCATGACCTCGATATGCGTGTAGCCCATGTCGCGCACGTAGTCCACGAGCTCCACCGACAGGTCGTCGTAGGTATAGAACTCGCCGCGCTGTGCGGGGAAGGGATCCATGGGGCCGGGGTAGTTGCCGAACTCGTCCGGCTCGCCCTGCGGCGCATCGCCGTGGCGCTTCCACGAGCCAATATGCACCTCGTAGATGTTGAGCGGCTGCGACATGTGGTTGTGGCCGGCGCGGCGCTTGAGCCACGCGGCATCGTTCCACTTATACCCGTCCAGGGTCCACAGCACGCTGGCGGTACCCGGAGGGCACTCGGCCTTAAAGGCATACGGATCGGCCTTATAGAGCTTTTCGCCCTCGTTGGTCTCGATGAGATATTTATAGAGCTGGCCCTGCTCGGCGCCAGGAATAAAGCCTTCCCAAATAGCGCTCGTATGCACGGGCACCAGAGGGTTGGCTTCCTCATCCCAGTCGTTAAATTCGCCAATGACATGCACGCTCTTAACGTCGGGCGCCCAAACGCAAAAACGCCAGCCGCGCGTACGGTTCTGCGTGTCGGGGTGCGCGCCCATCTTTTCCCAGCTGCGCTCCCACGTGCCGATGCCAAATAGATAGACATCGTCCTTGGTGAGCTCCGGTGCGTGCGGGGCGGCTTTACGGGTTGCGGGCTTTTTAGCCGTTGGCTTTAGCTTTGTATCGCTCACGTTTGATCCCATCATGACGCGGCAGCGTGTTGCCTTGGTGACTAGATGCGAAAGGTCCAAGGCTGCACGAATCGAAGGGACGGCGATAGTTCTATGATTCGTTCCACCTCGCGTGCTCGGTGGAACTTTCGGCAGAAACTACCATAACACCTGTACGTTACTTTTATGAACGAAAGTGGATTTGCGGTGGCTTTTAATCGGCGAGCGCCATGTTTAGACCACTGACAGATTTGCCGTGGTAAAACTCTTGACAGTTTTACCAATTTGGGTTTCAAAATTGTTTGGCTGACGTTTGGTAAAACGTTTTTAGCAGGATGATTACCATTTGATATCGAAAGGTTCGTTTATGTCCCATACCGCCGCTCCCAAGGTTGCTTTTATTTTCGATTGCGACGGCACACTGGTTAATAGCACCCCCGTCTGGGCCTATGCCCAGCCCGAGTTATTGCACCGCCACGGAGTCGACGTGACAGTCGACGATTTTGCCAAGTTTGAGCATTTGTCGCTCGAGGACGAGTGCCAGGCCTACCACGACACGTGGGGCATTGGCGCGAATGGCGAGGAGCTGTATCGCGAACTGAGCGACATCCTGATCGATGGCTATTCGAAGGTGCCGCCTCGCGAGGGGCTCCTGGCATTTTTGGAGCAGGCGAAGGCGGCGGGCATTGCCATGTGCGTTGCCACGTCCACGCCGGCCGAGCTGGTGCAGTCCGCGCTCGCCGGTGCCGGGCTCGACGCTTACATGGAGTTTGTGACCACCACGGGTGAGGCGGGACGCTCCAAGCAGTTCCCCGACGTATACGAGCTGGCGCTGCGCCGCCTGGAGGAGCGCCATGGGCACAAGTTTGAGCGCGCTTGGGTGTTTGAGGACGCCGTCTTTGGCCTAAAGAGCTCTGGCTCCGCCGGCTTTAAGCGCGTGGGCATCTTTGACCCGCACGGCCGCATGAAGCGCGACGACGTGCGCGACAACTGCGATATCTTTATCGACAGCTATGAGGACCTGGATCTGGCCCGCGTGCTTTCGTTTGAGGGATAGGCGAGGGCTGTGGCTTGCAAGGTATTAGTGGTGTGCGGCTCGCCCGTGGTGGCGAGCACGGATCTGTTGCGTAGGCTAGCGGGGGAGTGCGATTACGTTGTCGCCGTGGACCGTGGGCTCGACGCACTGCTGGGCGCTGGCCTGGGCTGTGACGTATATGTGGGGGATGCCGACACGGTGAGCGATGCGGGTCGCGCGTTGGTCGATGCCGCCACCGACTTTGTAGTTGAGCGCCACGACCCGTACAAGGACTATACCGATCTGGCGCTGGCGCTCGATTCCGTCCGTCGTCGTTGGCCCGGTGCTGAAGTAGTTGCAACCTGCGCCACCGGCGGGCGTCCCGACATGTCCTTGTCTGTGTTAGGGCTACTGGCAGGCTATGTGGACGCCCCCGTCTGGATCGCCGAGGACGAAACCACGGCCCGCATCCTGCGCGGAGGCGAATCCTGGATCATCGAAGGCCACGAGGGCAGCACCTTTTCCATTATCGCCGTTGCCCCTGGAACAGTAGTAAGCGAACACGGCCTAGAGTGGGAGCTAGACCACACCCCCCTGGGCCTGCTGGCCGACACGGGCATTAGCAACGTCGTCAGGTCAACAGCCACGATCCAAGTCCACACCGGCACCGCCATCGCTTACCTCTACAAGTAAAATCTATCACATCAGGGTTTTATCGGGACGGCGGGCAGAAATAAGCGCTC
>URAD01000013.1 GCA_900545745.1 uncultured Collinsella sp. | reverse complement strand
GGTTGCCCCCATACGGACCTGAACCGTACGCGTCTGCCAATTCCGCCACGCCCGCGTGCAGGAATTAGAATAACGGAGCGCCACCACGAACGCAAGAACTATTTTTGAAAAAGTTTGTAGGCATTCTCCCAAGCGGCTTGCACGATTGTTTCGGCGTCCTCACCCGTGCGATCGACACGGTCGTTAACCAGCGCGCTTGCCGTAATGGAGATCATTGCGGGCTCGCATTCAAGACCGCGGATGGGCTCTGGAGCCATATACGGGCAATCCGTCTCGAACAAAATTCGATCGAGTGGGGTTGCCGCAAATGCCTCGCGCACGTCGTCGTTGCGCTTAAAGGTGGCCGCACCACCATAGGCGATATAGCAGCCCAGCTCCACAAAGCGCTCCATCGTGGCGCGGTCCTCGCCAAAACAGTGCAGCACACAACCGGCCTGGGGCACGCCCACCTCACGAAGCACGTTGTACGCATCAACGTGCGAGGTGCGCTCCCCATCCGAGTCCTCGTGACGCAGGTGCAGCTCCACCGGCACGTTACGGCACACGGCAAGCTCGAGCTGGCGCGTCATGCAGTCAATCTGCACGTTATGGGGTGCCGGCGCGATATCGTCGTCATAGTCCATGTGGTAGTCCAGGCCGATTTCGCCAATACCGGCGCATAAGGGGTCATCGAGTGCGGCAACGACCTGCGCGTGAACGTCGTCGGTATAGTCCGGCGCACCATACGGATGCACGCCGGCAAGATACTTGATCTGAGGGATATCCTGCATCGGCAGAATTTCGCGCACGAGCCAGTCGCTATAGTCCGTCACGCTGCGTTTGTCAGCGATGGGGTCGAACATCGTCACCAACAGGTCGACGCCCGCGGCTTTGGCGCGCACGAGCGTCTCGGGCACTTCTTTGCCCCAAAACGAAAGCAGATGCGCATGCGTGTCGGCAAGCGGCGCCAAGGGCACGGGACAAGCAACCGTCTTCTTTTTCTTGGTAAACGTCACGCGTTCGGCATTAAGCGTCATGGATTAGCTCCTGGGCCAGGCGGACAAAGTCGGCAACATCGAGCGTCTCGGCGCGCGTGGTGGATGCGATACCGCAAGCCTCAAAGGCGGCATCGAGCACGTCCTTGGCAAAGCCGTTGGCGCTCATGGAGTTGCGAATGGTCTTGCGACGCTGAGCAAATGCAGCATCAATCACGCGGGCCACAAACTCGCGGTCGAGTCCTTCGGGCACCACGCCGTCAACGCGGTCGATACGCACGACGGCCGAGTCCACGTGCGGCGCCGGCATAAAGCAACGCGGCGGCACCTCAAAGCGACCCGTCACCTGCGCATACAGGCCGAGCTTTGCCGTATAGCCGCCATAGGTCTTGTTGCCCGGCACTGCGGCAATGCGATCGGCAACCTCCTTTTGCACCATGACGACGGCACGCTTGAGCGCGGGCATCGTCTGGAAGAACTGCAAGATGATTGTCGCCGCCACGTTATAGGGCAAGTTCGCGACAAATACCGTCGGCTCACCGCCGGCGGCCTGCTCAATCTGCTCCGGGCCCACCTTAAGCGCGTCGCCCATGATAAAGCGGAAGTTGGCGTAGTCGGCGGCGTGAGCATCGAGCACCGGCTCGAGCTCGGGATCGGCCTCGATCGACGTGACGCACGCCGCCTCCTGCAACAGCGCAAGCGTGAGCGTACCAACGCCCGGACCAACCTCGAGCACGCGCTCATCGCCTGCAAGCTCGGCAAGCTCGCAAATGCGCTCAATTACATGGTTGTCGATCAGGAAGTTCTGGCCCAGGCGATGCTTGGTCGCAAGGCCAAACTCCTCCAGCAGCTCCCTGGTGGCCGTGGGGTTTGCCAAAGGCGAAGTTGTCATGGTTGCCTCCTTAGCATGATGGCGGCGTCTTGAAACAAAAGGGCATGGACCGTGGCGGCCATGCCCTTACAGCTAAACAGCAAATTGCCGATATGGCGCGCTGCGTCTTAGCCCAGACGCGGGAACAGCGGATCGCCCTTCTCGACGGGCTGACCACCAGCAAGCAGGCCCCAAGCGCAAATGCCCTTGAGGTCGTCGCTCGCGGCCTCGTCCTCGCAGGACAGGCGGCGCAGAGCCTCGGCAGAAGTCTGGGGCATGAGCGGCATCAGCAGGTGAGCGGCAATGCGGATGGCCTCGAGCAGGTTGTAGATCACAAACGCCAGCTCGTCAGCCTTGGCCTCGTCCTTGGCAAGTGCCCAAGGCTCGGAGTCCTCGATGTAGTGGTTGGCGGCGTGGATGAGCTCCATGACCTCGTCCTTGGCTCCACCGTAATCGAGCACGTCCATCTTGGCCATGTAGCGCTCGACCAAACCGTCGGCAATCTTTGCCAGCGGGTTGTCGAACGCATCGAACGACGCGGGCTTGGCGGGCGCGCAACCGTCAAAGTACTTGCCGCTCATGTTGAGCGAACGCGAGATAAGGTTGCCCCAGCTGTTGGCCAGGTCGGCGTTGTAGACCTGCTCCATGCGATCGAAGCTGATGGCACCGTCGGTGCCGGGGACGACGTCGGTCATGAAGTAGTAGCGATAGCCCTCAACGCCCAACATGTCGATAACGTCCTGCGGAGCGATAGCGTTGCCACGGCTCTTGGACATCTTCTCGGCCTTGCCAGTCTCGGCATTGCGCACGGTCAGGAAGCCGTGGGCAAAGACGTGCTCGGGCAGAGCCTCGCCGATGGCCATGAGCATGGCGGGCCAAATGACGCAGTGGAAGCGGATGATGTCCTTACCCACGATGTGGAACTGCGCGGGCCAGCGATAGGCCAGCTCGGCACGCGCCTCGTCGGTGTCGACACCGTAGCCGACGGCCGTCATATAGTTGAGCAGCGCATCGAACCACACGTAGGTCACGTGACCCTCGTCAAACGGGACCTGAATGCCCCAGTCAAAGCTCGTGCGGCTCACGGAAAGGTCGTTAAGGCCGCCCTCGACAAAGCTGCGCACCTCGTTCATGCGGAACGCGGGCTCGACAAAGTCGGGGTGCTCGTCATAAAGCTTGAGCAGCTTGTCCTGGAAGGCGGAAAGCTTAAAGAAGTAGGACTCCTCCTGCACGCGCTCAAGCGGACGGTGGCAGTCGGGGCACAGGTGCTGGCCGACGCTGCCGTACTCCTCGTCGCCCTTCTGGACCTGCGTATCGGTAAAGTAGGTCTCGTCAGGCACGCAATACCAGCCGTCGTAGCTGCCCTTATACAGGTAGCCGGACTCCTTCATGCGCTCCCACAGGTACTGCACGGCATGATGCTGGCGCGGCTCGGTGGTGCGGATGAAGTCGTCGTTGGAAATCTCGAGCTTGCTCCAAAGCTCTTTGAAGTGCGGAGCCTGGCTGTCGGTCCACTCCTGCGGCGTCATGCCATGCTTGGCTGCGGCCTCGGCGACCTTCTCGCCGTGCTCGTCCATGCCGGTCAGGAACTTGACGTTATAGCCGGCGGAGCGACGATAGCGAGCCTGAACATCGGCGATGATGGTGGAATAAGCCGTGCCCAGGTGCGGATCGGCGTTGACGTAGTAGATGGGCGTCGTGATAAAGAACGAAGGCTTGCTTTGATCCATGGGGTTTGTCCTCCAGAAAAACGTTGCATACAGGGGATGATTCTAGCGCAAGGGCTGGATATCCTCCATCTATTGCATATCGAGCACCATGGCATAGACATCGCGCTTGCGGCGCGAATACTTCTGAGACAGGCGCTTGGCCACCGCAGACGCGGGCTCCCCCTCCTCGAGCGCGGCGCGGATATCCTCGCGCAGGGCCTCGTCGGGATCCGCTGCCGCGGCGCCAACCGGCACGATACCGGCCTCCTCGTCCTCGCTCGGCGGCGCGATGACCAGCGCAATCTCGCCCTTCACCTCGCCGCGAGCACGCAGCTCCTCGGCGAGCTGGGCGGCGGGCCCGCGCAAGACCTCCTCGTGCAGCTTGGTAAGTTCGCGGCAGACGGCAACCTCACGCTGGGGAAAAACCTCTGCCACAGCCTCGAGCGTCGCCACGATGCGATGTGGAGACTCGTAGAAGATGAGTGCGCCGGGAACCACGGCAAGGCGCTGCAAACGGCGCACGCGGTCGCCGCGCTTTCGACCCAAAAAGCCCTCGAAGAAAAAATGTTCGCAGGGAATGCCGGACGAAACGAGCGCCGTGACGCAAGCAGAGGGCCCGGGAACAACTTCGACGGGCACATCGGCCTCACGCGCCGCCTCGACCAGCGCCTGGCCGGGATCGGACACGCTCGGCATGCCGGCGTCCGAGGCAAAGGCGAGGGTCTCCCCCGCCAGCAGACGGTCGACCAGGCCGGTGGCGCGGCTGGCGATCACATTCTCGTCGCAACGGACAAGCGGCTTGGAAATGCCCAGGTGCATCAGCAGCTTTGACGTCACGCGCGTGTCTTCGCAGCAGATGACATCGGCAGCGGCAAAGGCCTCGCCAACGCGCGGGGACAGGTCGCCCAGGTTGCCGATGGGCGTGCCGACCACATAGAGTTTGCCCGTATGGGCGCTGTTTTGCGTCATATCAACCTATTCAATCATGCCGCGCTCGAGCGTACCGAGCGCCGCGCGGGCGTCCCATGCTGCAATGCGCTTCTCGGTCTTCCACGTTTGGAAGAACCAACCGGCAGCCGGCGCAAACGAAGCCAGCTGGTTGGCGATAAACACGCGCTCGTAGGCATTGCGGCCCTCGGGCGTAACCGACGAGTTGGCAAAGATCGCCGCGCCCGACCATTCGCCCACCAGCACGGGGAACCCAGTCGAAATCGCCTCTTTAAGCTCGCGCTTGTTACGCGAAATCGCCGTCGTCAGCCCGCGGGGGCTCGTGATGTCGAGCGCATGCTCGTCGCGGTAATGGTACAGGTGAAGGTCCATGTAGACGTTCTTGTACTTGGCGCCGCGCATAAAATGCTTCCACTCGCTGGGATGCCCCGAAGACGAAAAGACGACGATCTTATCCTCGGGCATATACGAACGGACGAGCTCATAGGCGTCGCGATAGAAGTTGCGCAGGTAGTGCGCCGGAATGCCATCCGTCATGGTGAAGAGGCTCTTGCGGACACTCATCTGCGGCGTATCCAGCAGCTCAATGCCCAGCAGGCTCTCGGCCTCGCCGTAACGCTCGGCCAAGCGCTCGAGCACGTCGAGTGCGACATGGCGGCCGTTAGTGGACGAATGCCACTCGGCAACAGCCTCCGGCGTGGCGGGCGAATCGTTGGAATCGCCCTGGCCACCGGGCACAGTCGCCAGGTCAAGCAGCACGCGAATGTTGTACTTGGCAGCCCACTCAATCGCGCGGTCGATGTAATCGACAACCGAGATGTAGGAGGCATCGGACTCCTGTGAGCCAAAGGCATACCAAGGCACCGGCAGGCGCACGGCGTTGAGGCCGATCTGCGCCATGCGACGGAAATCATCCTCGCTCACAAACGTCTCGTAATGACGGCGCATGCGCTCGTTATAGGCGGCGGTGCCCATGGCCTCCTGCAGCTCGGCCGCATTGGATGCACCGGTCGCCGCGTATAGCGACGGGGTCACCCAAGGCTCGGGAATAAACCAGCCAGAGAGATTAACGCCGAGTATCCTCTCCATCACTGCCCCCTTCGGATCGTGCAGGCCGAGCCTGCATCGTATTGCATAGGAAAAGTATCGTTTTGAGTATACCCGCGCGTGCGGACAGACGACCGAACGGTCTGTAAAGTGGCGCGAAAGTGGGAGGAATGTCTGAGCGGGCCCGAGATGGCGCGCCGAGATGTGCACGCACGTCGGAAGTAAGCGCCGGAAAGCGCGCCCCGTTTTTCGCAAAAGACTGGGATGCATTTTCCGCGGGTCCACATAAAAGAAAAGGACCCCTTTGCAGAGGTCCTAGTCAATTCAAGGTGGCGGGGAAGGGAATCGAACCCCTGACACGAGGATTTTCAGTCCTCTGCTCTACCAACTGAGCTACCCAGCCATTTGAGGTGTGCCTTGTTTCAAGGCTTGATTAGTATAACCAAGGACGCGTTCCGGTCAACCGAGAATTTTAAAAAAGTTTTTGAGCACAGCCTCGGTTCTATAAATCGGCACGTCAGAGGCATCAGTCGGCAGCAAGAAGTTTTTCGCTCAGAGCCGCACGGGCAAACTCACTTGGCGTCATCCCCTCGGCAGCCGCCCGTCGACGAATGGCCTCCTTCATTCCCAGAGGAATCTTGACCGACAGCGTTGCCGTCCCCTCACCTGAGAGCGGGGGCCGTCCATGCACGATCCCACCAACGGTGTGTTCGCCATCCGGTAACTCTCCGCGCTCGTACGACTCGCACCACGCGTCAATCATTTCATCCGTTACAACCTGACCATTAGCGGCCGTATACGTCTTGCCCATCATCGACCCCTCTGCCGAGCTCGCTCGATCTCTTGCCAGAATTTCTTCTGAACCGGAGACAGAGCATGAATAATGAGCCATCCACGAATTAGTTCGACCGCAACAAGTTCCACACTTCGACCATCTGGAAGCCATCCAATGGCAAGCCATCTCGGCGGCTCGTCCTCCGACTCGCGGCGAATGCACTCAGTAACCGCGAACCAGGCACCTAGTACCTGCTTTTCCGTCAAGTGTTTTTTGGCGTTCGGATGGATCTCAACATCCATGCACCTTCTCCTCCATCTTACCCAATTTCGTATGACGAAAGTCCGCTGTCGCCAATCTCTTACGCCGGCACTTGTTGGAGGGCGGGAGGTGTAGCGAGGATTGAAGGGCGTTCCAATACCGCCCAGGCGCCGGGGCAGGAGCACATACACCAAGGACATACGTTTTCGTAGCGCGCGAGGATATTGCCGCGTGCATCGATGAAGGCGATGTCGATGGGATAGGCCATAAAACACGTATGGACCGAAGAGCAGCGTGGAAACGCCATGACGAGTGGCAGGCCGTTGGCGGCAACCGGACGCCGTCCCAGCATGCCGCGCAGGCGCACGACAAACGACTCCGCCACCATAAACTCGGCCGGCGTCCAACCCAGCCTGTTGAGTGCCCGCGCGTAAGCGATGTAGGACGAGACCGCGGTCACATGACCACCCCCGGACGCCATGGATCGACCGTCACCGCGCGCTCGTGCGACAACGTTGTCGGCGCCCCCAGCGGAACGCCAGCGATGCTGAGAGAAGTCGGCCACGGCTCATAGTGCATGGTGCAGGTGTAGGTCCTAAACGTACCGGATAGGGAGAGCAGGCCACCATCTGATGCCTTCGCGCCTTGCTCGCTCGACACTTCGATCTGCAAGTCATAGCCTTCCATGGCATTCAGAATTTGAGTCCGGACCGTCACCGAGGCATCGGCAGAGTTCTCGTCACCCTCCCCGCCCGGTGCCACAGCGTGCGCCAACACGATGTCGGGCACCACGCGGTCGAAGCGCGCGACAGCGCTGGCAAAGATCATAACGTTGTACACGATGAGTGCCAGCACCAGCAAAACGGGCGTAACCACTGCCATCTCAACCGTCGCTTGGGCGCGCTCCTCGCGCAGACGCATGCGGATACTCATTACGACCCACCGCCCAGAGCGCCAACCAGCGTGGCGACATCGACGGTGAGCGGGATGGAGCCGCCGCCGGGCAGAGGAATCTCCGCAAGTGTGAACACCGTGCCGCTAATGGTGCGTTCGACTTGATATTCCAACGCCTCGCAAAGCGCCTTGGGATCGGTCACGCCCAACGGAATACTTCGCAGTTTGTCTTGCGCTTGAGAAAGACCAGCAATGTCAGACCCCGGACTCTTAATGACGTTGGCAGAATCGGTCAGCACCGGCTTTCGCAGGCGCAAGTCGCACGGTTCCAAACCCAGCGCCGCCACGGACGCCGAAACGGTATCGCCGAGCCACGATGCGATGGAGCCCAACGCGCCGCTGCCCCCTCCTAGGCCTTTAATCATCTCGTCCATAAGTTCATCGGCCGAACCTTGAATATCACCGTATCCTACGAGCAGCCGTCCCCAAACATCCATGACGCCGTCGAGCACGCCGGCAACGCCGCCCGAGCGTTCCTTCAATGTCGAGAAAAATCGCGAAAGCACGTTGTTTTGCGCCGTCGCGTCATCGGGTGCCAGCACCGCGCCAGAGATAGCACCGCGATTGCCAAGCCTGACTGCCGTGTTAAACGAAGAGTTGAGCTCGTCGGGGCTCGAGATGGCACCCGTAACCGCAAAGGCGACCACGCCGTTGCGACCGGGCGGAGCGATACGCGGACGCTCGCCCGAAAGCTCCTTGATGGCCTGGTCAAACGTATTGCCCGCACGATCGGCCTCGTCTTCGGTCTGACGCTCGAGCTCGAGCTCTTTGTTGCGGCATTCGACGTAGTCTTCCAGAGCCTCTTTGAACTTGTCAAAGTGGTACTCGAAGCCGTTTTCGATGAACGATGGCGGCATGAGGGCGCTTCCAAGCGTAACCACGCCGAAGCCGCACGCTTCGCATGTATCGCGACCATCATAATCAGCAACAGATGCCAGCCCACTCGGAGTCCCTTTCTGATAGACGGGGCATTCGACTCCATAATGCAGGTATGTTCTGCCGTCGTTGTTGCTTACAGGCCATGCGGCATCGGTGTAAAGTTCGGTCGGCCGCACCTCGTTTGGGACACGCGGCAATAGTGGGATATAGGCAGAAAACCGTTCGCCATCATCTTTTATGTATGCTCGATCGACCTCTTCAATCGCATAGGCATAGAACGCTTTTCGAGCGGCTGACTGCGCTTTCATCTCGACGCTCGATCCCTGAGGTTTTTCATTCGCCAAGCGCTGTCGGTAATAGGTTTTCGCGCGATCGAGCGCTATTTGCGGCTCCCATGTGATGCTCGACTTTTCATGACGGTTCTGGCTGTCAGATAGTTCTGCTAGTTTTTTCGCACGCTCCCACATACACGAGTACTTGCCAATCGAACTCTCGTCCGACCCGCCACAATCCGCCAGCCAAGCGCGCTCTTTAGCCTTCGCCGTGTCCTCAGAAGCCTTCCGCAGCTCCTCGGCCGCACGCTCTAAATCATCCGATGTGTCTTTAATGGCATCGGTCGAGATCTCGGACCCCTCGAGCGCAGCGAAGTCCGACTCGGATGTCCTGGGCACGGCAAGCGCCGTACCGGTATAGGTCACATTATCGGTATCCTGCGCCGAGACCGCCTGCGTGGCACGCGCGGCGATCAGATACGGCAGAGCCGTCTCGATTTTCTGTAAGCCTTCCGATGCGCTTTTGGCAAACTTGTTGCGCGTTTTAATAATCTCAATCCCGGTGTCGACCATATTGCCGGCAACTGGTTCGGCGCCCGGGATGAGGATGGCGACCAGGCCCGTCCCGATCGTGGCAAACCCCGCCAGGCCCAAACTCAAAATGCTCGCATCCACCACCGTGGCAGCCGTGTGATAGGACGACACCACATTGGCGCCTGCCAGCGCGCCGCTATCGGCAGCCACCTGGGTGTCCCCCGCGCGCGACATGCTCCATATCGCCGCCGTCGACGAAAACAGCAGCGTGAGCACCACCAAGATGACCACCGCAGAGGAAAGCGTGGTGTAGGCACCGTCTTCGATAAACAGGTCGATACCGGCTCGACCCATAAAGCCGCCTCGCTTGCGATGGCAGCTCGGACGGCGCGTCAAAACGCGTCTAGACCAGAAACGCTTAATCCCATGCAGCAATCCACGAATCATAATCTCCCTCCAGCCATTCGGGACGTGATTGATACGAGACATCGACCTTGAGCTCAACGTAGCCGCCCTCGGCGGTACCACCCATAGCCTGCGCAAACGCACCGATCACAGGCAACGGCTTGACCTCGCCGGAAACGGACACGGACGAGACGCCACCCGCATCGGCCCGACCAAGCTCGATATCCCACGACAACGGCCCGCCGGTATGAAAGATCGAAACGTTGGGCACTGCGGCAAGCCGGCGGCGGGTGAACTCCTTAAGATCGTCGTCCTCCGCCGTCGTCGTGGTCATGAGCCGCGCGGTCTCGGCGGCGGCAGACTCCATGACCGCGCGCGTATAAAGCAGGCACACCGGTTGCAGTGCGAGAAGGATGAGCGTCAGAAACGTCGGCAGCAAAAAAGCGGCCTCGACCGTAGACTGCGCCCAGTCCTCGCGCGCGATATCAATACAACGCGATGTCCTTAGCGCCCGCAGCGGCGTCGATAACCGACGTCGAGGCAACGCCATGGGATGCCGCCCGCTCAACCAGCGCCGCCAAGTGTCCATCGGTGCCAGCACGCCAAAGTCCCACAATCGCCAGCACGATCGATAACAGCGCCACCGTGACGATGGCGTATTCGACCGTCGCTTGGGCAGATTCCTCACGCAGAACGCCATGCATTTCACGATCCCTCCTTTGAGCTTATTGTTTGCGGGACCAGACGCACGGCGCGCAGACGACACGAAGCATCGCCAGCATCCGCGGCAACCGTCACCATATCGACCCAGCCGCGCCCATCGCGCACGATGGCGCCCCATACGTTGCCCTTAATATCGAGATAGCCGCTCAGGGCGAGCTGGGCCGTTGGCACCTCGCGATAGGCACGCATCATATCCGCCGCCGCTTCGGTCATCGGTCGGTCTTCGGACCATGCAAGCCGGACCGCAATCGCGTTGCCCTCAGGCGAATCCGTCGCAGTGCCAGACCGCTTGTCGAGCGTCCGCAGAAAGGTTTGCGCCGTGACAGCGACATCCGAATCGTCCGCATCTCGCATCTCATCTTTTTGAGACGCCACCGCCGAATCTGAGCCCGAATCGAAGGCGGCCCCAGGACGCTGCTGCCGCGCGGCGTTAAGCCCCCAAACCGCCACTGCCACCGCCACAACCGCACAGGCAAACACCAGCAGTGCGCCGGCAGGCCGCCTACCCTCTACAGGCTGTTGATGCCCTCGCTGATAGCGTTCCATAGATCTTGGACCTTGCCCTTAAATGCGACAATGGCAATGATGGCGATCACCACGAGCACGCCGACCAAGATGGCGTATTCGGTGGTGCCCTGCGCACTCTCCTCCTGCAGTAGCTCCTTGGCGCGCTGACGAACATGTGCCGCCCGGCAAAACGCCCAGCCCTGGACCTTGCCAGCAGCGTCAGTCATCGTGTTCATGTATTCCTCCCTACATCATCCCGCCTGCTCCCAGCAGCGGGCCCAATATGGACAGAAGCAACGCCGGCAAGATGAGCGTGCCGGTGGGAATCAGCAGCTTGACGGGCGCACGCTCAATCTCGTGCTCGACCGCGGCGCGATGAGCCGCACGGATCTCGCGACTTTGAGCGGCCAGCGTCTCGGAAAGTGGGGCACCCAGGGCGAGTGCCTGCCCCACCGTGATGGCAAAGGTCTCGAGCGCTCGCACGTCCAGGTCGCGCGCGGCGGCCAACAACTCGTCCTCACGCGTACCCACGCCCACCTGCCACGCCATGCAGGCCCGCTCAAGGCGAAGAGCCAGCACCGACCGGCGGTTGGCGCAGAAAATCTCAAGCGCCGCATCAAACGAAAGGCCGGCCGAAAGACCCAAGCGCACAACATCGATCATCTCGGACACTTCGCCGAGCGACACTCGCGCCGGGCCGCCCACTCCAACCGCGCCCTTCACTCGCGCGGTAAAAGCATCGACCACCGAGCGACCCGCGGCAGCGACCAGCACCGCCTCGCGCTTGCAGGCCCCTGCGATCTTGCGTGCATCCGCCCGATCCAAACCCGTCGCGACAAATACACTCAGGGCGCACAGGCAAGCCGCAACTGCAACCGGGGCGCTCATAGCTCCACCCGCATAATGCGCCTGATAACCACCAGGGCAACGGCGTTGAGGGCAAGACCCAGCACCACAGCGCCCGCGCCGGCAGGCGTCGCAAGACCGCGACGAAAATCTGCCGAAAGCAGCGCCAACACCGCGCACATGCCCGCCGGCATCGCCGCGACCATATGCGCAGACATGCGAGCCTGCGACGTCTTAACATCCAGGCGGCGCTTGAGCTCAATGCGCTCCCCCACCATGCTCGACGCCTCGGACAGTAAGTCGGCAAGCGGAGCACCGGTGCGCTGAGACACCTTAAGCGCCAAGGTCACAAGCGAAAGGCCGGGGGCGTCGATGCGCACGAGCAAGTCATCGAGCGCGTCGGTCGCCGAGATGCCGCAATCGATCGCCGCCGCCACCCGCAAAAACTCGGTATGCACCGGCTCTTGCGCATGAGCGCCCACAAAGCGCATGCCCTGGGCCAGCGAATGTCCCGAGGCAAGCGACATGGAAAGTGCGGTAAACGCCTCGGGCATGGCCTCTTCTGCATCGTGTTGCTCGCGCCGGCTCTCAAAGCCATCCCGAGCGGCGCCAACGGCAATCGGAGCAACAAGTCCCAAGGCAAATCCGAGGGGCGATAACGACACCATCGTTAGTAAAACGCAGCAGACACCGCTCGATAGCAGCAGAAACGCCAAACGCCCCGAAGCATCCTCGATCACGAGGCCAAGGCGATGCGCCGGAGCCAGCGATGCCCACGAACGGGCGATCTTTTTCAGCAGATCGTTTTCCACCAGCTCACGCGGCAGTTTCTCTGCCACCGTCTCGAGCACCTGACGCGCCAGCTCCGCCGGCGGTATCTGCGGCACACGAGGTTCCGCCCCGCACGCCGTCGCGACAGAAAACGCTGCTAAACCCCCTACGACGAGGGGCACAGCGACCTCCATTCGTCCACCTCCTCTTGTGTGAGCGTCCCCGACCGCAGGCCTTCTGCGATAAACGGCGGCTCGCGGTCAAGCGTCCAGGTGCGCTCGGCGGCATCGAAAGTCACATAGCGCTCGAGCTCTACGCCGCCCGACGCGGCGCGACGCACTCCCGAATACGAGGAGACGAAACGCCTGCCATCGGCGTGGCGCTCAGACATCACGATGCCGTCGAGCGCCATGGCAATCTGCTCCTCGATGAGCTCGCTCGGCAGATCGATGCCATAACGTGCAAGCAACGTCAGACGCACCACGGTCTCCTGTTCTGAGCCCGCATGAAGTGTGGTGAGCGACCCGTCGTGGCCCGTGTTCATGGCCTGCAACATGTCGCAGCACTCGGCACCACGCACCTCGCCCACCACGATGCGGTCGGGGCGCATGCGCAGGGCATTAGTTACTAGGTCGCGAATCGTCACCGCACCCTCACCCTCAATTGAAGCCTCGCGCGCCTCTAGGCGCACCACGTGCGGATGATGCGCAAACTTGAGCTCGGCAGAGTCCTCGATCGTCACGATGCGCTCGCCGGTGGAAATCTCGCATGACAACGCGTTGAGCAGGGTGGTCTTACCAGATCCCGTGCCTCCCGCAACCGCCAGGTCCTGTCGCAGCGACACCGCGCACGACAGCAGCTGCGCATACCAAAGCGGCAGCGACCCCAGCCCCACAAGCTCGTCCAGTGAGCAGATGCGGTCCGAGAACTTTCGGATGGTGAGAATCGGTCCGTCAATCGCCACAGGCGGAATCACCGCGTTGACGCGATAGCCCGTTTTGAGGCGGGCGTTGACGATGGGGCTGCGTTCGTCGATACGGCGGCCAAGTGGCGAGATGATGCGGTCGATAAGCACACGGATCTGCTCATCATCCTCAAACGCATGCTCGATGGGGTACAAGACGCCGCCGCGTTCAAAGAAAGCCGAGCGGCAGCCGTTGATCATGATCTCGGTAACGGTGTCGTCCTCGATGAGCGGCTGCAACGGCCCCAAGCCCACCACGTCATCCAAAATCTCGTCGATGATGGTCTCGCGCTCGGGCGTCGCGAGATCGGTCGGTTCCTCAACATTGAGCGCCGCCTCCACCGCGGGACGCAATTCCGAGCGGGCAAGTGCCGGGTCGATATAGGCGCTGATACGCGCCACTTCGTCGTAACCCATGCGGTCCATCACGGCGCGCTTGGTGCGTCGTTTCACCGCGCGGCGACGCCCCGCATCTACAGGCGCTGCCGCCGCTGCAGCGCCGGCGGCCTTAATCCTCGTTTGCAGACTCATCGCTGATCACCCTCGCGCGACCAGGGAAGGCGGATACGCGGGCGCTCGGTACGCGTTGCACGGTCGGTGACCATATCGCTCCAAGGGCCGACGGCGCACCCCAGTTCCACGAGCATCTCGCGCGTAGCCTCGCGCACGCTGGTCGCAAAAGCGCTGGTCTGCCCCACTGCCTCGTCAGCGCGTCCAAACGCCATGAGCGCGGCGAGATCCTGCCCGCCATCGGCGATATGAATCTTGGAGCTCAACGCACAGGCAATCTCAAAGCGCATGGCGACGTCCTCGTCTGCCCCGCGCGCACCGAACCGGTTGAACACGGCGCTCATGCGCGTGCGCGGCACACCCACTCGACTTGCCAGTTCAATGACGCGCGACGCCGATGTCGCGGACGACACCGCCGCATCGCCAACGACCAGGCAGCGGTCGCTCGCCGCCACCGCAGCCGCCACGGCATCACCCCAAAAGACCGAGGTGTCGACAAAGACCACGTCGGATTCGCGACGCAGAACATCAAGCAGTAGCTCCACCGGACGTGCCATGAGCTCGGCTTGCTCGGGCGCCGCGACGGGACCCCAGAGCGTAACGCCCGGCGCCACGCGCATCGATGCGGCTACGATATCTGGCTCGGCGAGGACGCCCGCCGCCGACGGCTCGATAAGTGCCGCCATATCGCGCGGAGCATCGACGCCTAACAAGTCGTAAAGGTTTCCAAACATCAGGTCCAGGTCGAGCACGGCGGCACGCAAGCCCAACAGCGACGATGTGTGTGCCATGGTGGCAACGATCGTCGACTTGCCGCAACCGCCCGAACCCGAAATGGCGCAGATGACCGGAGCTCGGTGCGGCGAAGCGGCAGCGTCTGCCGGCGGCATCGGAGGCGGCGGGGCGGGCGTCGGCGGCAGCGTCCCCGTCTCCCCCGCCGCAACCACACGCTGCGTCCAAGCCGGCATGGCAGCTTGTTCGGTCTGCGAGGCAGGCTCGTTCTGCACAATCTGCTCATGCTGCATCAGCGACAACTCGCCGCACCCGGCAAAGCCCTCAACTTCGTCGAGTTCATCCGCCAGATTCACGCCGTGCACGTATCCCAAATCTACAGCCGGGGAGTCGCCAGCATGCTGCGCCGGCCCTCCAGCGTCATCGTATACAAGGGGGTTCCGGGGGCGCCGACCATGCTCGGCTTCCGCTTTTCCATAATCATCAACACGCGGGCCTCTTGTAGCGCGAGGCGCCCCGGGTTCCCTATCAACAAAAGCATCGGGCTCAATCGTCATGCACCGATCGGAATCAACCGCTCCCTCGCCCGCGCGCCCGTTGCCGCATATACTGTGCGCAGCGATGACCTCGGTCGCCCCTGCGCGAAACAGCCCCTCGATATCCGACGGATCGAGTGCTTCTATCAACACGACCACGCGACTCACGCGGCCTTCGGCCGTCAGGCGCGCAACAGTCTTGCGCACATCTTCGGTATCGAACAGAGACGCCGCGATGATGGCAGCCCCGCGGCGCGACGGAAACGCCCGCGCCATGGAAATCAGCCCGTCCAGGTCACCCACGCGAAGCACCTGTGCACCCGCATCACGGCCCTCGACTTCCCGCTGCAACAGCCCGTAATCGCCGCACGCGCAGCACGCAAGCCAGATCGCCTTCATCACTCGTCGCCTCCGCTCTTTTTGCCGCGCGCCGTGGCGGGAATCGTCAAGCTGACCGTTCCCTTGCCCGAGGCTCCCAGCAGTTCCTTGACGTCTTCGGGGTCAGCCGCCAGCGTCACCCATTCGATCTTGCCCTCGCGCGTGGCACCGGAATCCTCACTGGTATCGATCACGTGCGCGCCGCACAGTCGATCGGTTACGCCATCTTTTTGCACGTACACGTCCACATAGCTGCCCACGCCCGTGGCACCGCCGACCGAGTGCTCGGCATCGACCGCCACCGAAACGGCGACCTTGCCCTTAGGCACCTCGAGCTTGTGGCTCTCGGCCTTGGTGTAGACATTGCAGATCACGGCGTTTTTGGGAATACGCGAAGTCGTCACGTCGCCGCGCACCTGGCGCAGCTCGGTCGCCGCGTCACGCGGCAGCAGGCTCGTCAGCCATTCCTGGGTTATGACATTGGTCTCATCGAGGGTCTCGCCCACATCGATATCGCGCGCCGCGACGCATACCTCGACGCGATCGCCACCGTACTTGGCCAAGGTCTCAGCCTGGACCTGTTCGGCTTGCGAGCGGATCGACGAGCCGTAAACCATGCAGAGCAGAGCAGCGAGCACGCCCGCGACCAGACTGATGGCGATGCGCTTGCTCTTGTTCACGGCCGCTCCTCTCATGGCAGTGCCGGGCGAATGCCCGTACCACCATTGTCTGGGCGGTCAGAGTGCAAAGCGGCGCAATCGCGATCTTGGTTTTCGATGTCAAACCAATCGCCGACCAAAAGCTGACCAGCCCGTCAAGCTCATGGCAAGGTTTTGGTCAGCACGTCAGCAAACTGCATGTTTCGAGGCTTTTTCGCAGCAAAAAAGCCGTCTCCCGAACAGTTGGGAGACGGCTGTCATAGGAAAAATCAATTACAGATGAACATCGGGATCGAGTATTTGAGCGCTCACGCGCATGGATGACGCCAGGTTTTGGAACGTTTCCAGCCGCAGGCTGTCGATCTGCCCGGCGTCCTCGGCCTCGCGAACGGCGCAGCCCGGCTCATGGGTATGTGTGCAATCGCCAAACCGGCATGCGCGCGATGCCTCGACAATCTCGGGGAAGGCGCGCGCCAGACCCCGCTCGTGACCCACGAGCGGTAGACTGCGCAGGCCCGGGGCATCGGCGATCACGCCGGCGTCGCCCGGCAGCGCCACCATCACGCGCGCGACGGTAGTGTGACGGCCCTGGTCGTCGCGTTCGCGCACACCGCCGGTCGCCAACGCATCGTGGCCCAGCAGTGCATTGAGCAGCGTCGACTTGCCGGCACCCGACTCGCCCAGAATCATGGCGCAGCTCCCGGCAGGCACGCAGGCACGGACCTCGTCCAGGCCGCGGCCCTCGGCAGAGGACGTCACGATCACGCGCACGTCCGGACCCACCAGGCGGCGCACGCGGTCCAGATCGCGCTCGAGCTCCTCGGCATCGCAGCGGTCAGCTTTGGTAAGCACCACCACCGGCTCGGCATCGCAGTCAAGCGCCAACACCAGCGAGCGCGCCACGCGGTCGAGCAGTACCTCGCCGGCACCGAGCGCCTGCACGATTAGCACGCTATCCACGTTGGAGCAGAGCACCTGGCGCTCTCCGCGGGCACGGCCGCGCCAACGCTCAAAGCTCGTACGGCGCGGCAGCACGCACTCAATCACGCCCATATCGTGCCCGGGAGCGCGGCGCACCGCCACACGGTCGCCCACGGCAGGCAGCAGGACCTCGTCCTCGCCGCGCGACTTGGCAAACCCCACGGCATGCTCGGCGCGAAAGGTGTCGTCGGCAGTGGCCACCAGCGGAAACCCGCGATCCAGGCGAATAACGGCACCCAGCTGCATCTGCTCGGGCTCCTCGGCATGTGCGCAGAAATCATCAAAGGCAGTCTGCTGGGCTTCATCGACCGGCAGGTCATCAAACGCCGGAACGTCCTGCAGCGCATCGAGCCCCGGTACGCTCGCCAACAACTCCTCGGCAGACACGGGCGCTTCGGTCGCGAGCTTCCGACGACGATCGCGCTTAGCCCGCGCCCCCGTCGTCTTTTTCTTCGCCTTAGCCTTCGCCTTGCCCACAAGCGCCTCCCAGCACCATAAATCACAACTGAGCAGGTATTTTAAATCAAAAAGAGCTGGCCGGGCAAAGCCCTAAATCAAAAAGAGCCGGTCGAGCAAACGCTCGACCGACTCACATACTTTCCCTCAGCTCATGGTCCCGAGAGGTTATCCGAAGGCCCGCCCGCCGGGAGGGGTTTCTTCTGAGCGATCCCGCAGCGCGAAGCGCGAGGACCAGCGAAGAAGAAACCCCGCAGGCGGTCGGGCCGGTGGGAAGGATGGCCTTTCGACCTACTCCTTCTCCACCGCGCGCATGATCGCCTTGTAGATCTCCATAAGCGGGATGATCAGGAAGGCCAGGCCCAAAGCGGCAAGAACGCCCTTGAGCTCAAGCGTCACAGGGCCGAAGAACATCTCGGCAAGCGTCGGCTGCACGGTCACGATCACCGTCAGCACCAGTGCCAGCGCGGCGGAAGCCCACAGCCACTTGTTCTGCTTTTTCATGGTGAACAGCGACGCACGACGGCTGCGCATATTGAAGCAGTGGAAAATCTCGACCATGTTGAGCGTGATGAACGCCATCATCACGCCTTCCTCGTCGGCATTGCCGGCGATCATATCGGCGATGTGGATGTAGCCCATGTCAAAGTACACGCCCACAAAGAAGCTCGCCAGCACCAGCACGGTGATGATCAGGCCCTGGACCACGCAGTCCAGACCCATATGTCCGGCAAAGACGCCGTCCTTGGCGTTGCGCGGCTTGCGCTTCATGATGTCGCCCTCGGCATCCTCCATGCCCAGCGCGAGCGCGGGGAAGCAGTCGGTGACCAGGTTCACCCACAGCAGCTGCACCGGCTGAAAGATGGTAAAGCCGATGAGCGTGGCGATAAACACCGAGAACACCTCGGCAAGGTTGGCCGAAAGCAGGAACTGGATGACCTTGCGGATGTTGTCGTAGATGCGACGGCCCTCTTCGCAGGCACCGATGATGGTGGCGAAGTTGTCGTCGGCGAGCACCATGTCGGCAACGTTCTTGGTGACGTCGGTACCGGTGATGCCCATGCCCACGCCGATGTCGGCACGCTTGATGGACGGGGCGTCGTTGACGCCGTCGCCCGTCATGGCCACGATCTGGTCGCGCGACTTCCAAGCCTCGACGATGCGGGTCTTATGCTCGGGCTGAACGCGGGCGTACACGCCGTAGTCCTCGATGTGCGCGTCGAGCTCCTCGTCGCTCATGCGATCGAGGTCGGCACCGGTGATGGCATGGCTGCGATCGGTGACGATGCCCAGCTGCTTGGCGATGGCCACGGCGGTGTCGATGTGGTCGCCCGTAATCATGACGGTGCGGATACCGGCGTCGTGCGCCTCGCGGATGGCGTCGGCGACCTCGGGGCGGACCGGGTCAATCATGCCGGACAGGCCGCAGAAGACCAGGTCATGCTCGAGCGCGGCGGGGCTGCAGTCGGCCGGGACCTCGGTGTAGGTGCGGCTCGCCAGCGCCAGCACGCGCAGGGCCTCGTCGGCCATGGCCTTGTTGGCGGCCACGAGCTCGGCGCGACGCTCCTCGGTCAGGGGGACAACCTTGTCGCCCTCGTAGATATGGGTACACAGGCCGATCACCACGTCGGGCGCGCCCTTGGTGTACTGCTCGTACTCGCCGTCCAGGGTCTCGACGACCACGGACATCATCTTGCGGCCCGAGTCAAACGGGGCCTCGCCCACGCGCGGATGCTCGGCAGTCAGGCCAGTGAGCCCCGCCTTGCCGGCATCGTTGACGAGCGCACACTCGGTCGGCTCACCCACAGCCTCGCCCAGTTCCTCGTCCCACTGGGCGTCGGAGCACAGAGCCATGCCGGCCAGGAACTTCTCCTTAGGGGCAGCGAGCTCGTGCTTGACGACGGTCATCTTGTTCTGGGTGAGGGTACCGGTCTTGTCGGAGCAGATGGTCTGTGTGCAGCCAAGGGTCTCGACGGCGGAAAGCTTGCGGATGATTGCCTGGCGCTTGGCCATCTTGGTCACGCCAAGCGACAGCACGATGGTCACGACGGCGACCAGGCCCTCGGGGATGGCAGCGACGGCGAGCGAGACGGCGACCATAAAGGTATCGAGCAAGGCTGTCGGGTCGGTGAGGACGTTGCCCACGCCGTGACGGATGATGTCGACGCCAAAGATGACGACGCAGATGACGATAACCATGATGGTAAGGATGCGGCTGAGCTCGGCGAGCTTCACCTGCAGCGGCGTGAGCTCTTCCTTGGCCTCGGCCAGGGCGCCGGCGATCTTGCCCATCTCGGTGTTCATACCGGTGCCGACCACGACGGCGCGACCGCGGCCGTATACCACGGTGGAACCCATGTAGCACATGTTCTTGCGGTCGCCGAGCGGCACGTCGTCGATGCCGGCGGCGAGCTCAATGACGTTGGCATGCTTCTCGACGGGCACGGACTCGCCGGTAAGGGCGGCCTCCTCGATCTTCATCGTGGCGCTCTCGAGCACACGGCAGTCGGCCGGGACGGAGTCGCCCGCCTCGAGCATGATCACATCGCCGGGCACGAGCTCGGCGCTCGGCAGGTGCACGAGCTTGCCGTCGCGCAGCACCTTGGACTGCGCCGCGCTCATCTCCTGCAGGGCCTCGAGGGCCTCCTCGCTTTTAGCCTCCTGAACCACGCCCAGCACCGAGTTGACGATAACGACGAACATGATGATGGCGACATCGGCAAAGTCCGCCTCGCCCTTGACCATGCCCGTGAGCGCGCTGATGACGGCGGCAACGATCAGCATGATAACCATGGGGTCGGCCATCTGCTCAAAGAAGCGCTTCCACAACGGCGTCTTCTCGGCTTCCTCGAGCTTGTTAGGGCCTGTCTTGGCGAGGCGCGACGACGCCTCGTCGTTGCTCAGGCCGAGGTTCTCATCGACACCTTGGTCGCTGAGTACCTCCGCCGCGGCGGACAGGTATTCCTTTTGCATATAGAGTCCCCTCCTGGGATTCGGGCCACTCAGCAGATTGATGCCCGATCATAATTCCCAGGAGAAGGGCAAGGGCTCATCAAGGCTGCCGTGCTGAGCGGCAGTTGATAGTGGGGCTATGGTACCCCAAAGCGGCGCGTCTAGCCAAAACATTCCAATTGGAAACACGGCTCGAGTGCAACGATGCAGACCGTGTGATGCTCAACATTGATAAAACGTTTTTTCTTCGGTGCATCATCAAACTGAAATATCGCCCAGATAGCAGCGGTCAGAACGGTTGGTAAAGATTTTTCATATACCGTTTTTACCGCAAAAAATGAACTTCTAATTCGGCATACGGTCGATTTTTTGAGGTATTCGGTCGGCATTTCGTTATAATCATCTCAGTTTAATTTCTTATGGTTTATCTATCAGCGCAAGACGATGTCAGATGGAGGTCTGAATGTACAAGCGCACCAAGATTGTATGCACCATGGGTCCCGCCTGCGATAGCGACGAGACCATCCGCGAGATGATCAAGGCGGGCATGAACGTCGCCCGTTTTAACTTCTCGCACGGATCCTACGACGAGCACCACGGTCGCATCGAGCGCGTCCGTCGTATTTCCAAGGAGCTCGGCATGCCCGTCGGCATCCTGCTCGACACCAAGGGCCCCGAGGTCCGCACCGGCCTTTTGGTCGACGGCAAGAAGGTTGCCGTCAAGACCGGCGACAAGATCGTCGTCACCGCTCAGCCCACGTCCGAAGATTTCCACGGCACCTCTGAGCACATCTCCCTCGACTACCTGGCTCTGCCCTCCGAGGTCGAGAAGGGCTCCCTTATCCTGATCGATGACGGTCTGGTTGCCCTCGAGGTCGAGTCCGTCGACGGCCAGGACATGACCTGCGTCGTTAAGAACGACGGCCTGATCGGCGAGCGCAAGGGCGTCAACATGCCCAACGTCAACATCTCGCTGCCCGCCATCACCGAGCGCGATCGTCAGGACATCCTCTTTGGCCTGACCGAGAACATCGACTACATCGCCGCTTCCTTCATCCGTGACGGCGAGTCCGTCCGCGGCATCCGCGAGCTTTGCCGCGAGAACGGCGGCGAGCACGTGACGATCTTCCCGAAGATCGAGTGCGCCCTGGGCGTCGAGAACTTCGACGAGATCCTCGAGGCTTCCGACGGCATCATGGTCGCCCGTGGCGACCTGGGCATCGAGATCAAGCCCGAGCTCGTTCCGCACATCCAGAAGGAGATCATCGCTAAGTGCAACGCGGCCTACAAGCCCGTTATCACCGCTACGCAGATGCTCGACTCCATGCAGCAGAACCCGCGCCCGACGCGCGCCGAGGTTGCCGACGTTGCTAACGCCATTTACGACGGCACCGACGCCGTTATGCTTTCCGGCGAGTCCGCTGCCGGCAAGTACCCGGTCGAGGCCGTCAAGATGCAGGCCAGCATCGCTCTCGAGACCGAGAAGTACCTCCCGGCCCACGCTCCGCTCGAGATTCCGGCCGATGCTCACGGCACCCGCGTCGTCAACAACGTTGTGGGTATGTCCGCTGTGAACATGGCTACCACCGTTGGCGCCAAGTGCATCACCGTGCCGACGACCACCGGTCGTACCGCTCGCCTGATCTCGCACTTCCGTCCCAACATGCCGATCTGCGCGTTCTCCCGCCACGAGTGGGCCGTCCAGCAGATGATCATGTACTGGGGCGTTATCCCGCACCAGGCCGAGATTACCCAGGGCACCGTCAACGGCACGATCGTCAAGGCGATCGAGACCGCTAAGGAGCTCGGCTACGTCGAGACTGGCGACCTGACCGTCGCTACCGCCGGCGATCCCCGCATGAGCGTCCAGCTCGAGGACAAGGTCTCCTCGACCAACGTCGCTTACGTCGCTCAGGTGCGCTAAATCGCACTTGCAAGCAGATTTGCATTGCAAAGGGCCCGGAAGGCATTGCCTTCCGGGCTTTTTTAAGACCTTCTTCATATGCCGCCTCATCGATTTGCGTTCAGTCGCAAGCCTCTCCGATGCCGAGCGCACCACCGAAGACGCCTGCGACGGGAGCCGTTGGTCAATTGGGATGAACTGTTCACCGTCAAGCCGGCCGGCTAGCAGCTAGCGATCAGGGGGACTGCGGGAATGTCAGAAGCGGCAACGCGAGCCGCAAATCCTGCCTCGGTCAGCTCGATGACCTCGGTAAACGTTGCATCGAAAAACTCCTCGGTTAGCAGGCGATACGGCGGATGATCGGGCTCGCCGGGGTTTTCGCGCACGATCTCGTGCATGACGCCGATGGTCTTGAGCACATATTCTTTATGGATGGGATACTGCCCAAAACGCGTCGCAGCGGTATACAGACGATCAGTCGCACGCGGGATGGAAACAATGCCGAGCGTCTTGCCAAACCAGTCAAAGTCGCCTTGTTTTTTAATGCGGAACTCCTCACACGGCTTGCCGCCGTGCGCCTCCAGATACTGGTTCACACGCGTGTTCCATACCGTGTCGGCCACCAGATGCGACCAGACACCCAGCGTTAAATCGAGCAGCGACTGCGCCACATCTTCGGATGCAAGCGAGAACTCACAGGCGCCGGGACCGGCAACCGGCTCGGCATCCTTGTAGCGCTGGGGATAGTGCACACGGTTCAGTCGCTCGCGTTCCTCGATAATCGAGGTCGCCGCGGCCGGCGCACCGGTGGGTGAACTTTTAAGCAACGGTGCCACATAGGTATCCCAGAACTCATGCTCACGAGGCTTAGGAATGGGCTCAGGCTTGGCAAAGTGCGTAATGCGGTACGGGATGGGATCGGCGATGCCAGGGACCATATAGCCCACGAAGATATCCGGAACCACGCAGCCAAACAAAAAGGCATTGCAGTCGCGCACGCTCTTGGCAAGCGCACCGGCGCGCTCCAGCAAACGCTCCGTCTGAGCGATATGAATATTCCAGCTTGGCATAGCCACCCCCATAAAAACCTGGATAACTATACCATCACGGCAAAGCCGCGCGGACGGCTACGCACGCTCTACGCAGCAACTAGTCCGTAGCACCGCTTTCGGTTCCATATGACGGCGAAGGTGCCCCGACCACATGGTGATATCGATCGATATAGATTGCACGGGCACCCAGGCGTCGCACCAAATCCTGGTGATGTGTGCTCATCAAGACCGTCTTACCCGCCGCGACGTAGGCCAGCAAGAAGTTGACCACGATGTCGCATGAATCCTCGTCGAGCCCATTGGTGGGCTCGTCGAGGACCAAGATATCCGGGTTCATCGACACCACCGCAGCCAGCGCAACGCGCTTCTTTTGCCCGCCCGAGAGCTGATAGGGAGAGGCGTCGGCAAGGTCGGCAACCTGGAACAGCCCCATGGCATCGCGCACGCGGCGCTCGAGCTCGTCTGCCGGCAACCCCATCTGCGCGGGACCAAAAGCAACTTCCTCGCCCACCGTAGCGCAAAAGAGCTGGGCGTCGGCATTCTGGAACACAAAGCCCACGCGCTGATGGAACCGCTGGGCCGTCGCGGAATCCTTGAGATACGCCGCATCGACCGCATGCCCGTCGAACAGGTACGCACCTGCGTCCGCAAGCTCAAGGCCGTTGATAAGACGCATAATCGTCGTCTTGCCGCAGCCGTTAGGACCAAGCAGAGCAACGAGCTCCCCACGGTTCACCTGCAATGAAACGCCATCGACCACCGTATGGCCCGCATAGGAGAACACCACGTCGCGCAGCTCGATGAGCGGCGTGACCTCGGCGCCGCCCGCACCGTTCGTGCCCGCCGCATTATTCATATCGATCGTCAAAACGTCGCCCTTCCCTATTCACATCGACGGTTCGACCGTCCGCGCTACAACACAGCGCACAACACGGCGAGCAACGCCACAACGGCCGCGTAAACCGCATCGCGCCAGCCAAACCCGGCGCGTGCGGGCGCCGGATACGCACCGGCAAAGCCGCGGCAGAGCATAGCCTCGTCCATCGCGCGGCTGCATTCCATCGCCTTGATAAAGGTCATGCCCATGATACCCGCCAGCGAGTCGGTGCGCGAAAAACCCGCAGACGCACGACCCACGCTGCGCAGCATGACCGATTCGCACAGATTGTGCGCCGTGCGTCCCAGCACCTCGATATGCTTGAGCGCCATATCGAAGGTAAAGATGACCTCGTCGGGTAGATGCAGCATTTTGAGCGCCGCTGACATGCGGCTCCAGGTAAGCGTCCACGAAACACCCAGCACCAGCGACACATTAATGAAGGTCTTGAGTGCAATCTTGAGCATGGCGCCCGTGGCAGACGCGCCCAGCAGCAGGGCAGGCAGCGCTAGAACCACCGCGAGCCCCGCAGCGCCAAGCGCCGGCACAAAGGTTGCCCGCAGCCCGCGTACGGGGCGCACGGCAACGAGCACCAGCGCAATGGCCGCCATCAACATGAGGTACAGCGGGCTCTGCGTCAGACACACGCACAGGACGCAAACGAACATCCCCACCAGGCGTACCGGAGCCGAAACGCAAGAAAGGGCGCGGTCGACCATCGACCCGCCCTCGTGTACGCCTCCACCCAGGCGAACCCGCTCAAGCAGGCTCGCCAGGTGCAGGACATTCTTTTGCATCACACGATGCCGAGCCCCCGCGGGCTCGTAACGCTGCTCGACCGCAAGCCAGCTAGGCAGCTCGGCTCTTGCCATGAGCACCGCTTTCCTTGACCGTCAGCGAGACCAGGCGGAATACGATGGTGAGCACCGCCACGCCAATCACACCCGAAAGAATATACATCGCGGCCTGGCCGGCAAAGCCAAGGCCTTGCTCCTCGGAATAGGCCTGCAGATAATCGCCCGTGGGCAGGGCATCGGCAAAGGTCGGGGTATCGAGGCCGACCGAAGTCTGCAGACTGTTGTCACCAGCCTCCTGAACGGCGGTCGCGGCGCCCTCAGCGTCCCACTCGCCCCAGGCGTCACCCGTGGCCAGCAGGCCCAGCGGCGTGGCCACGACAAGCACGGCAACCAGGATGAGCGTGGGGACCAGCGAGGTCTTCTTGGCAGCAGCGCCCTCGGCAGCAAGCTGGCCATCGACGGCCTCGGGCCCGACGATAACGCTCGGCGCCGTCTTCTTAATGAAACCGTAGATGGCGGCCGTCGCCACGCCCTCGACCACGCCGGCGACCAGCATATGCGGGATCATCATGGCAGGAATGGCAATAGACAGTGGGAAGGGGCAGTACAGCGGCGCGCCCGAAGCGTTGGTAAAGAGCATCGGCTGAATACCAAACTCGATTGCCGCGCACAGGGCCGCCAGGCACAGGCCGACCCAACCGCTCACGATGGCAGAAACCGAGGTGCCCCAGCTCTTGTCGTGCAGACGGCTGTTGAGCGCACGGAACACGATAGCAGCGGCAAACGGCAGCACGAAGGCCATGTTAAAGCAGTTAGCGCCAAAGGACAGGATGCCGCCGTCGCCAAACAGCAGTGCCTGTAGCGCCAGCGCGACCGAGACAGCAATGGCCGCGGCCTCCGGGCCCAGCAGCAGCGCGATGAGCGCGCCGCCGACGGCGTGACCCGTGGTGCCGCCGGGCAGCGGCACGTTGAACATCATGAGCAAGAAGGAAAATGCGGCGCAGATGCCCAGGAAAGCCATGTGCTCGCGATCGAGCGTGGCACGCACCTTTTTGATGCAGTGGACCCAAACGGGCACCATTGCCACTGCCATGACGGCATCCGTCTGCGGGGACAGATAATTATCTGGAATGTGCATGCACGCCTCTCGGTTATCGGCGCACAGAATTGCAACGCCGCTTAAATCACCTTATCAGTGTTACGCATTGTAAGATTCGTAACACGCCGCGGGCTATCATAGCAAAACGGCGCACTGCCGACAAAGCAGCACGCCGTTATGTAATGCGCGTGTCATATATGCAGGCTCAACGGTGCCTTATACCGAAAACAGCAGCCACGTAGGACTCGGCAGCAGCCACCGCTGACCCATACCCCAGCGCAGGACCTAGCCGCGGACCTCGCCGTTTACGCCCTTGCACACCTTGGTGACGATCTTCTGGTGCGCCTTTTCGACCTCTTCGCTGGTGAGCGTGTGGTCGTCGGAGCGATACGTAAGCGCAAAGGCCATGGACTTCTTGCCCGCTCCGATGCGGATGGGATCGCGGTAGACGTCGAACAGGCGCACGCCCTCGAGCAGCTTGCCGCCGGCGCTGGTAATACGGCGCTCAAGATCCTCGCAGGTCACGGCGTTGTCGACCACGATAGCAAGGTCGTGCTCAACGGCAGGGTACTGCGAGAACTCGCGGTAGTTCTCCTGGTTGCGGGCGCCCTTGATCAGCTTGTCCAGATCGAGCTCAAAGGCAACGACGACCTCGTCGATACCACAAGCCTCGCGCGCCTCGGGGTGGATCTCGCCGACCCATCCCAGCACGGTGCCGCCGGACAGAACCTCGGCCGCACGACCCGGCTGCAAGAAAGCGTAGCCCTCGCCCTCGACGGGACGGAAGCGAACCTTCTCGATGCGCAGCTGGGCGAGCAGCTCCTCGATAATGCCCTTGCCAAAGAAGAAGCGCAGCTTGCGGTACCTCATGTTCCAGGACCGCTCGCTCCACTGACCCGAGAGCACGCCCGCCACGGACTTGGTCTCCTTGGGCAGGCTGGCGTTCTCACGACCGTGGAACAGGCTGCCGACCTCGTACAGGTGCACGTTGGGCGTGCCGTGGGCCTCGTTATAGGCAACGGACTGCAGCAGGCCCGGCAGCAGCGAACGACGCATCTCGGTCTGCTCGGCTACCAGCGGGTTCATGAGCACCACGGGACAGCCGCGGCCTTCGGTGGACATACCGATCTTCTCCAGGTCGCCCGGGGCGGCAAAGCCGAAAGTCGTGGTCTCGTTGAGACCGCAGGCGCGCAGGATCTCGCCGACCTTACGGGTGAGCTTCTGCTCGCGGGTCAGGCCGCCGATGTGGTTCTTGGCAGCCGGAATGGTCGCCGTCACGCGGCCCATGCCCCACAGGCGCAGGACCTCCTCGATCAGGTCGATCTCGCGCGGCAAGTCGGGACGGAAGCTCGGCGGGGTGACCATAAAGTCCTCGCCGTCGCGCTCGGCGGTGCAGCCCAGACGGGTGAGCGAACGCTCGATAAAGTCGGGCTCGATGTCGGCACCGCAGATGGCATGCACGCGGGCCAGGCGCAGCTTAATGCTGTCGATGGTCTTGGGCGCGGGGAACACGTCGACATAGCCGGGAGCAACCTCGCCGCCGGCGATCTGTTCGATGAGCGCGCAGGTAACGTTGGCGACATCCACGCAACCGGTCTCATCGACCTGGCGCTCAAAGCGAATGGAGGCGTCGGAGATCAGCGAAAGGTCGCGGCTGGTGTGCGAGGTGCGGCCGGCATTGAAGCAGGCGCTCTCGACCATCACGTCGACGGTGTCGTCCTCGATCTCGGAATCCATGCCACCCATAACGCCGGCCAGCGCCACGGGACGCTCGCCGTCAGTGATAAGGCCCATGCCGGCATCGAGCACGCGCTCCTCGCCGTCGAGCGTCGTGAACTTCTCATCCTGCTGGGCGGCGCGAACCACCACGCGACGGTGGCCATCGCGCTCGGCAAAGGTGTCCAGGTCAAAGGCGTGCAGCGGCTGACCGGTGAGCATCATCACGTAATTGGTGATGTCGACGATGTTGTTGTGCGGACGCACGCCCAGGGCGTTGAGGCGCTTGACCATCCAGTCGGGCGACGGGCCGACCTTGACGTTGCGCACGATGCGGGCAACGTAGCGGTCGCACAGGCCCTCGTCAGCGATCTCGACGGAAAGCTCGTCGTCGGTCGCGCGGCCGGCCTCGGCCTTAATGGCGGGCAGCTCAACGTGGAAATCGCGGTCGAAGATGGCGCCGGTCTCGCGGGCCATGCCGATCATGGACAGGCAGTCGGGACGGTTGGGCGTGATCTCGCAGTCGAGCACGGTGTCGCTCGAGCCCACATACTCGGCAAACGGCATGCCGCAGGGCGTGTCCTCGGGCAGAATCATGATGCCGGAGTGGTCGCCGCCCAGGCCGAGCTCGCGCGCGGAGCAGTTCATGCCCATGGACACGACGCCGCGAAGCTTGCTCTTCTTGATCTTGACGTCGCCGGGAAGCACGGCGCCGATCATGGCCGTGACGATGTGGTCGCCAGCCTCGAAGTTCTGCGCGCCGCAGACGATCTGCAGCGGGGCGGGGTTGCCGTCGGCGTCGAGATTCTTGTCGCCCACGTCGACCGAGCACACATACATGTGATCGCTATCGGGGTGCGGGGTCTTGGTGAGCACCTTGGCGGTCACCACGTGGTCGAAGGACTCGCCCACGGTGTCGATCGCCTCGACCTCGGTGCCGGTACGGATATATTCGTCCGAAAGGGTCTTGGGATCCTCCGGAATATCGATCATGGTCTTGAGCCAGTCGTAAGAAACGCGCATGTAGCTCTCCTAGTTCTTAATCTCCGCAAAGGAAGGAATATCAAATGAAGACGTTCGCCTTAGGGTTGTCCAGGTGCCCCAGGTTGGCGTGAAAGAGGAGCGACGCGTACTAAAGGTACGCGAGCGACGGTTTGAACGCCAAGATGGGGTGCCTGGGCAAGCCTAAAATTGGTTCAGGAAGCGCATATCGCCGGTCATGAGCGTCCTGAGGTCGGGCAGGTCGTAGCGCAGTGCCGCGACGCGCTCGGCGCCAATGCCAAAGGCGAAGCCGGTGTACTTCTCGGGGTCGATGCCGCAGTTGATCAGGACGTTGGGGTCGACCATGCCACAGCCCAGGATCTCGATCCAGCCGCTGTGCTTGCAGAAGTTGCAGCCCTTACCGCCGCACACGTGGCAGCTCACGTCCACCTCGCAGCTAGGCTCGGTGAAGGGGAAGAAGTGCGGGCGGTAGCGCGTTTTGCGGTCCTCGCCAAACATGCACTTAACAAAATAGTCGAGCGTACCCTTGAGGTCGCCGAAAGTAATGCCCTCGTCCACGACCAGGCCCTCGATCTGGTTAAACTGCGGCAGGTGGCAGGCATCGGCCGTATCGGGACGGTAGACGGTGCCCGGGCAGATCATGTAGATGGGCGGCTTCTGCGACTCCATGGTGTGGATCTGCACGCCCGAGGTCTGGGTGCGCAGCAGCACGTCGGACTCGCCGTGGGCGTGCGCCTCGGGATGCGCGACGCTGCCGGGGTTGTTGTCGACCACGTAAAACGTGTCGCGGGCCGAACGGCTCGGGTGATCCATGGGGGCGTTGAGCGCCGTGAAGTTGTAGTAGGAGGTGTCGACCATGGGGCCGGACTCGACAGTGTAGCCGATGCCGCAGAAGATGTCCTCGGCCTCCTCGATGATCTGCTTGATCAGGTGCTGGTGACCGATCTGCGGACGGATGCCCGGCAGCGTGATGTCGACGGCATCGTGCTCGAGTGCGTGCTTAAGGGCGGCGGCCTTCATCTCGGTCGTGCGCTCGTCGAGCATGCCCTCGATCAGCTGGCGCATCTCGTTGGCGCGCTTGCCCATAACGGGACGATCCTCGGGGGCGAGCTTGCCCATCATGCGCATCAGGCCAGTGATGCGGCCCTTGCGACCGAGCAGCTCAACGCGCGCAGCCTCGAGCTTGGCGGCGTCGTCGGCGCCTGCAACGAGCTCCTTGGCCTCTTCCTCGAGTTTGACCAGATCATCAATCAGACTCATGTCTTCCCTTTCGTCTCTCGCGCATTCGCTTGCCGGGGCGACCGATGCCGCCTAGCATTGCGAAAACGCGGCCCGGTTCGGTAACAAAAAACCGTCCTCGGGCATGTACATTGCCCAAGGACGGTTGAATTCCGCGGTACCACCTTGTTTGACCCGGCGGATGTCTGGCCCGCCGTGCCCACTCTGCGCCCCTTATCGCGAGGCTCACGGCTTCCCTACTGGGGCTTCGCCGCCGCTGGCCGCGCACCCGTTGAGGTTGCTGCTCGGGAGTGAACGCTTGGCCCTTGCCACCGCAGGAAGGCTTGCAGCCCATGACCTTCCCTCTCTTGCCGGCGACGCGGCGGGCAAAACCCTCTCCGTCAACGCATTGGGCTATAGGATAACACATTCTGCGAGCATATCGCCGCGTTCCGTTTTGTTCGTGCTGGGTACAAGGCAGGTAGCTGTGCAAACTGGCCGTGCGCCCATCCATGGCGCTCGGCTCGCGAGATCAAGGATATGGTATGGGTAAGAAGCACGATAAGAAGACCAAGCCCGCAGTGGGCAAGACGCCCAAAGGCATGAAGGTCGATAAGGCCGTCAAAAAGTTCCGCAAACTCGAGGGCAAGCTGTGGACTCGCGAGTACCTGCTCAAGATTGCCGAGTTCGATGGAGCGACGATTGCTCCTGCCAACGGTGCTGCCGCCCGTGCCGACGCCATGGGCACGCTTGCCGGCGAGCATCACAAGCTACTGACCAGCGAGAAGTCCGTTGAGCTCGTACGCTCGTTAGCGCGCGAGACGGTTGCAGGCGGACACGTAGACGACCCGCAGCTGCTCGACGAGATCCGCGTGCTCGGCCGCGACCAGCGCGAGGCAAGCGTTATTCCTACCGAGGAGGCCGAGGCCTGGACCAGGCTCACCTGCGAGGCCGACGCCGTGTGGCACAAGGCCAAGACGGCCAACGACTGGGCGAGTTTTGAGCCCTATGTGGATAGAATCGTCGCCCAACTTAAGCATCAGGCCGAACTCATGGACCCCAAGCGCGACCCATACGACGTTTGGCTCGACCAGTACGAGCGCGGCCTTTCCGCCAAGAGCTTCGATGCGTTTTGCGATGAGGTCAAGGCGACGGTCGTGCCGCTCGTGCACGCCATCGGCGAGCGCGGCCAGCAGCCCGCTGCCGACTTTTTGCACGCCCGCGTGCCCGAGGCCGCCCAGCGCGCCATGAGCTTCGACCTTATGAAGCTCGTCGGCCTGAACCTGAACGACACCACGCTTGCCTTTACCGAACACCCGTTTAGCGAGGGCTTTGCCGTGGGTGACGCGCGCATCGCGACACACATCTACGAGAACGATTGCATCTCCAACGTCTACAGCATCATCCACGAGGCGGGACATGCCATGTACGAGCTGGGCGTCAATCCCGCCTATGCGCGCACCTGTCTTGAGGGCGGCACCTCCATGGGCATCCACGAGAGCCAGAGCCGCTTTTTCGAGAACACCGTGGGTCGCAGCCGCGCCTTTATGGGACCGCTGCTCGAGGTGCTGCGCCGCCACGCGCCCGAGGTCTACGGCGACGTCGACGAGGACACGCTCTACCGCGCCGTGAACATCGCGCAGCCGTCGTTGATCCGCACCGAGGCCGACGAGCTCACCTATCCGCTGCACGTTATGGTGCGCTACGAGATCGAGCGCATGCTGTTTGCCGGCGAGGCCACAGCCAAGGATATCCCCGCGCTTTGGAATCGCTTTATGAACGAGTACCTGGGCATCCCCGTTCCCGACGACACGCGTGGTTGCCTGCAGGATACGCACTGGAGCGGCGGCTCGTTTGGCTACTTCCCCACCTATGCGCTGGGCAGCGCCTACGACGCCATGTTCGTGCCGGCCATGTGCCGCGACGGCGTCGACCTTACCGGCGCCTGCGCGAGCGGCGACCTTGCGCCCGTTCGCGCCTGGCTGGGCGAGCGCATTTGGCAGTGGGGACGCGCCAAGGACGCGCCGGAGCTCATCAAGGGCGCCTGCGGCATGGCGTTCGATGCCCGCTACTACTGCAGCTACCTGCAGGACAAGTTCACCACGCTCTACGAGCTGTAAGGCATAACCGGCACGCCAACGCAAAGGGGACGCCGCGGAACCAATCCGCGGCGTCCCCTTTTTTCACCCAATAACTAGGTACCCAATGACTAGTTCGTTGACGCTAATGTCTTGGCAACGTCAGCGAAAACGGCCCCAAGCGAGCAAGGTGACGTGAAATGAAAGGGCGCTGACCTTCTGGTCGCGCCCTTGAAATTGAACGTCAGATTGCCGCTTGGGGCCGTTTGCAGCGTCGAGCAGTTACGCGGTTTGGTAAAACCGCGTAACTATAAAGCCTCGAGCGCGTTGGCGATGCGCTTCATGGCGGCATCGGCGGATGCTTGGTCGGGCGCCTCGGCCAGCACGCGGATAACCGACTCGGTTCCGCTCTTGCGCACGAGCACGCGGCCCTCGCCTGCCAGCGCAGCCTCGGCCTCGGCGATGGCGTTCTGCACGCCCATGTTCTCGAGCGTGGCGTCCTTGTCCGCCACGCGCACGGCCACCTGCGCCTGCGGCAGCAACTTGCACGGAGCCGTGAGCTGCGAGAGCGTCTCGCGCTCGGCACGAATCACTTCCATCACGCGCAGCGAAGTCATAATGCCATCGCCCGTGCGCTCGATATCGCCAAAGATCGTATGGCCCGTCTGCTCGCCGCCCAGGCTGTAGCCGCCCTCGCGCATCTTGGCATACACGTGACGGTCGCCCACGCCGCTGGTCACGGCGCTCAGGCCGGCAAGCTCCAGCGACTTGACAAGGCCAAAGTTACTGGCAATCGTCGGCACCACGGTACCGCCCGAGAGGCGCCCGTGCTTGTTCAGATACACGCCGCACACGTACAGGATCTGGTCGCCGTCGACCACGCGCCCGCGCTCGTCCACGGCCAGGCAGCGGTCGGCATCGCCGTCGTAGGCAAAGCCCACGTCCAGGCCCTGCTCCACCACGTGACGCTGCAGGCGCTCCATATGCGTGGAGCCGCAGTCGACGTTGATGTTAAAGCCATCGGGCGCGGCATTGATCACGCGCACGTCGGCACCGAGCGCGTCAAACACCGGCTTGGCCACCGAGGAAGCCGAGCCGTTGGCGCAGTCGATACCGATCTTGACGCCCTGCAGCGAAAAGTTCGCACTTGCAATGAGCGAAGCAATGTAGCGGTTGCGACCCTGCATGTAGTCCACCGTGGCGCCGATGTGGTTGCCCGTGGCCAGCGGCACCTCGCTCTTGCCATCGATGTAGTCCTCGATGAGCTCCAGCACGTCCTCGTCCATCTTAAAGCCGTCGCTGTTGACGAGCTTAATGCCGTTATCGCAAAACGGGTTGTGGCTCGCGCTGATCATGATGCCGCAATCGAAGCAGCCCTCCACAGTCTGATGCGCTACGCCTGGCGTGGGGATCACGTGCAGCATATAGGCGTCCGCACCGCTCGCGACCAGGCCGCTCACCAGCGCCGCCTCAAACATATAACTCGAGCGACGTGTGTCCTTGCCCACGATGACGCGCGCCTTAGCACTGCGGTTGGCGCCGTAATACCAGCCCACAAAACGGCCAATCTTATAAGCGTGCTCTACCGTCAGCCCAACGTTGGCCTCACCGCGAAAGCCGTCGGTGCCAAAGTACTTCATGCGCTCTCCTTACAAAATAGGGGCGAACAGATTGCCTGTCCGCCCCAAAATGGTACTCGATTATCTGCGCTACCAGAAAAACCCTACGCCGACGCGCTGTCGCGAGCCGCCTGGCATGTAGGAGTCTGACGCAGCGTAAGCGGCTTGTCCCCCGCCTCGGCCGACGTGGTCAGCGTATACGTGATCGTCGTCGTCTCGCCAGCATGCAGGTCAACGGTGCCCGAATAGAAGGGGATTCCATGCCACATAGCGGCGCCAAGACCAAACTGGGTGCCCTCGACGGTCAGATCAGTAATGTTGCCGCCCGTCGGGGCAAACAACGAGACATTCAGACGCTCGTCGTCACGCGCGGCATCGGGTGCGCTCGCCGCAACGTAGTCGGGCAGCTTGCCAGCCTCCTCCTGCGTCATGATGTTCGTCAGGGTAACGGTGATGCGATAGGAGCACGTGCCGTCGCCGTTCTTCACGCCCTGACCAATCTGAGTGTCGGCGTTCAGATACCAGTCGAGCTTGGAGAAGCTCAGGTTGTTAAAGTAAACGCCGGCAACGGGATCGGCACTCGGATCATCCGGATCGGGCAGCGAAGCGTCAATGCCCGTCTCTTTGATGGCATTCTGCTCATCATCGTTTCTCATCCACGCGATCAGGCGGCCCTCTTCGGCACCGCGCTCAACGGCGCTGACAAGCTTCGTAACATCGACATCGCCGATACCGCCAAGGATCTTGTCGAAGGCAGCGCTGGCGACGGATGCAAAGATGCCGTCCGACTCCTCGACCGGATAGTTCCAGTACACATCGTGCATGAGGACCTTTGCGGCGTTGGTGCCGTCGACAACCGTTCCGTCGGGCAGTGACACGTTACCGACCAGGCCCAGCAGATACTGCAGGAACACCGGGTCGATACCGATGACGCCATCAACGTCCTGTCCATACTGGGACTTCCACAGCGCGGCGACACGCTGCGAGTTGCGGGGCCAATCAGGCGAATAGGTATTGCCCGAGTTGTACAGGTTGCTGTGGTTGCCGAACAGCGCCTCATCCTCTTCGTCGACGCTCTCGACCGCCTCATCCTCGCTGAGTCCAATGCGGGGAACAAACTCGCCAATCGACATCTGACCGTCGGTGACCGAAATCAGGCCCTGCGAACCGCCAAAGCCGCCGCAGGCACGAATCTCGACGTTGTTCATGGCGTACATAAGGTAGTTGCGCGTCTGGCCGTTGGCGCCGAGCATCTGTGGCAGAACGGGGGCGACCTTCTCCGCCGCGTCGACTGCACCGTCCAGGACGGCAAAGCCGTCCTTTGCCTTATCGACCAGCTCGGTCACCTGAGCGATATGCGTATCGCCAATACCCTGAATCTTTTCGTTGGCGCTCTTGAACACCTTTGAGCTATCGGAGAGCGAATCGGCGACCGCCTGCAGCGCGGACACGTTGATTGTCCCGTCCTGGAACAGCTTGCCGGGCGTTGCCTGAGCGAGATTATCGGCCATGGGGACCAGCGCGCCGCTCGAAACATCGGACAGAGCGTCGACCATGGTGCGGGCGGCGTTAATGTCGCTGCCGTACACGGGGATGAACGAAGCCATCGTCCACACCGGGCTCGAGGTCTCCGCCTTCATGCTGTTACAGAGCTCATCGATCTTCTTCGCGTCGTCAGGCAGCGTCGAAAAATCGCCCGACGTGACCTTGTCCTTAAGGCCACCGACGATCTCGACAGCCTCCTTCGCTTCGCTCTTTACGGTCTTTGCCGAGTTAAGCAGCATAAAGCCGCTTGCGCCAAGCACAACGAGAAGCACCGCGACTACAGCGGCAATAATGGCGCCGGTGTGACGCTTTTTGCGCTCGCCCTTGCGATGGCGATGACGGACCAGACCGTCAGAGGTCGAACTCGACGAAGCGTCGCTACCGTAGTTCAAACCAAAATCGTAATAATCTTCCTTGGAACCCGAGCCCGCAAACTCGGCACCGCTATCATCCAGGCGGGCGAACGTGCCAGTCTCGGAGGCGCCGGTGTAAATCGTGCCAAGGTTACCCGTAAGCCCCGCGCCACCGGCAGAGGGAGTATTGTTGGCGGCCTTGCCGGCATTAACGTTGCCGGCGCCATTCGCGGCGTTGGCAGCACCCGCGTTGTTCGCGGGTACCGAAGGAGCCCCGCTCGGCTGCGACGTGGAGGTTGCACCGTCCGCAAAGACATTTCCTCTTGCACGGCCGGTCTTTTTTGCCTTTTGAGACTGCTCGTACAGAGCGGTAAACATCGCCGTCTCGCCCGGGGACACGCGCTTACCGGAACCGCCCTGTCCAGCGCCGCCCGGCGTGCCGGCCTTACCAGCCCCGTTCGGACGCGGCGGAACTGCAGGGCGGCCGCTATCGCTGCCCTTAAAGTGATTACCAGCCATAAAGAAATCCTCGCAATTGAGTCGCAATGAAAAAGTCCATAATAACGTTACTAGTTTATGGCATTTTGAGCATCGACAGCTAAACTCCAGACACGGACATCAATTGGCGAAAATGCGGCACAACACCTTTTCTGTCTTGGCGGCGGCGCTAGCTACACCGTGAGGAACATCATCACGATGATCATGACAAAGCCGATAAGGTCGGTCGGCAAAAACACCGTCCCCAGCATAACGGCGCTGGTGATGGTCGCCGAAACCGGCTCCACAGTTCCGATGAGGCTCGCGCGCACCGAGCCGATGTCCTTAACGCCCTGCATATAAAGCATGTAAGCAAAAAACGAGCCGATAACCACGAACACCGCGAGCGCCTCGATGCCGGCAGCGTCGAGCGCCGGCATATGCGCCCAGGGCTGCACGAAGACGCACGAGACCACGCCCGCCGTGAGCATTGCCGAGCCCGTGACGATGGGGCTGCCGTATTCGGGCAGGATCTTGGCGGGAATCACCGCCATACACGCGGCGCTGACCGCACACATAAGACCTGCTGCCAGGCCAAGCGGCGAGATATTCAGGCTGGTGGGGTCGCCGCCGGTGGCGATTAAAAAGGTTCCACCCAGAGCCAGGCCAATGCCGATGACTTCGCGAGTACGCGGCATGCGGCGATCGGTCACGCAGGCGTAGCCCATGATGATAACGAGCTGCAGGCACTGGAGCACCGTCGCGGTTCCGGCGTTCGTCAGGCGCACGGCCGAAAGATAGCAAAACTGGTTGAACAGCAGGCCAAAGGCGGTAAAGAGCAGCAGCTGCTTGCGATCGGCGGGTGTGGTCCAGAGCTTAATCAGGCGCTCGCGGTCGCGCGTAACAACCACGGCCATAAAGAGTAGACCGGCGAGAATCTGACGCACGCTCATAAGCCACAAGGTGTCGACGTGGTAGGTATCGAACAGAAAGCTCGCGCTGGTGCCCGAGAAGCCCCAAAACGAACCGCCCACCAGCGTAGCCAAGACGCCCGTGATCATCTTGCGCGACGACGCATCGTTAAGGCGCTCGCGCCAGGCGCGACGGGTGTTGCGGCTGAGCTCGTCGGTGCCCTCGGGCACATCAATGTTCGATATATCGGTCATCGGCACCGAAGCCCCTGCGCCTTCGACCTGCTCGACACGCTCTTTGCTCATTCCACTCCCCCGAAACAGTCTGGAAGCAATTCGGCTTACCTTACCACGGCGAAGGCACCAGCTGGAGGCTTGTCCGCTTATCGGTAGGACAATTCCGCAGGTGTCTTTCCATAGCTCGATACCGCAATGGCTTTGCATTATGCGACAGCCAAATCGCGGCAGCAGGCTCTTTTGAAATGGATATGACGAAGCCCCCGAATTCCACAATGTAAGCGATTTTTAAAAATGTTCTTGCCACCGAGTTCAGGCTCCGTTATATTATCCCTTGCGCGCTTGCGCACCCTTGATCGGGCGTTTAGCTCAGGGGGAGAGCGCTTCCCTGACACGGAAGAGGTCAGAAGTTCAAATCTTCTAACGCCCACCAAATGTTCGCAGCTCAGAGGCTATGTCCTCTGGGCTGTTTTGTTTTATGTCGCCAAATCAGCTGGCAGCTCCAACCGCCCAAGCAACCACCCTGCCCATACACAAAACCGCGTCAGCGACCCAAGTGCCTATCCCGGCTGACTCCGCAGTCAATCAAAACCGCCCCAATAGTCACCGAGGCCGAGACCAACACGTCTCGAACCCATCCGAGCCGCAACTTCTCAGCAAAACGCCGCGATGTCTGCGTCCTGCGGTATCCTTGAGCCACTTGCACCTGCAGCACCAAGGAGCCGCCATGCGCACCGAGCTCGATGTCCCCTTTTCGCACAAAGAAGAAGCCAAGGCGCTGGGCGCCAAATGGGACCGGACCAAGAAGATCTGGTATGTACCCAGCGGCGTCAACCCCGAGCCCTTTGCCGAGTGGCTGCCCGGTGTTGACCGATCCGACCCCTCAGCGCCGTATATATATCTAGTACTGGGCAAGCGCGAATGCTGGAAGTGTCACAAAGAGACCTCGGTCGCGGCCTTCGGCATTCCCTATCGAACCGATAACGACGACAGCATCGCCATCGCGCACGCGCCCAACGAAGCCGGGTACATTGCCATCGACACGGCCAACGCCAACGCACTCGCCATCGTGCCCGCTCTTGGCTGCGTACCGGGCGAGATCCGCGACTACTTTCATAAGCGCTGCGGCTACAAGCCCGTAGGCGCGCGAGCCTCCAAAGCCCCGTCGCTCGGCAACACGTGCACCAGTTGCGACGCGCTGCAAGGCAGCCGCTATCTGTTCGAGGAGCCCTCGTCCCCGTTTGCCCTCACTGCCATCAACAAGCTGCCGGCACTGGAGTTTATACGCGTCGAAGTTGCCGGCGTCTTTGGCGTCCCGGTCACGCGTACCGACTTTGACCAGGCGCTCTTTACCTGGGCACGCGACCATCACGCCGAGTTCCACAAGCAACTCGGTGAGGGGATTTATTTGTAGAGGCAAAAGACACTCACAGCCAACTCCTCCGCATCACCTATCCCTCGTCGCCGGCGTCGTACACGATATCGAGGCCACAAACAGGGCATTTCTCCGGATACACCGGCATATGAACGCCTGTCCGTTTTCTCACTTCGTCGCTGAGTCTGTCGCGCGCATCGATAAACCGAATGTCGAGACACGGTATTTGCGAGCCGCAGCAAGGGCAGGTGACGACAAACGACGCGCAATCAACCTCTACGCTCGGAAACATATTGTTGTCTATAAGGGCACACGGCAGTTTTCCGTACTTCCCCATCGCAATATCGCCTCGCCAGCTCATATACGCTCCCCTCTCGCTATACAAATCAGGAAGAGCATGCACCGGCGGGCGTGCGCGAGATTGCATCGCCACGCGATCCGATCAAACAACACGATCGTCAAAGAATGCCAAAGCCAAATACGCTAATACGGCAGAAGCCCCGCCTTTTCACGCTTCTTTTCCGAGCGATCGAACTCAATGCGATGGGCCTCAAGAAACACCGTATCGGGTCGCCACTGACGCTCATCCGGCTGCCTTAGCGTCGCACCCGCAAAGGAAGCGTAGTCGGTCTTATCCAGCAGGTACGATCCGCACAGCCGATATTCGCCGCAAACAGGCTCAAACGAAATCAGGTGAGCATCAAATAGGGAATGAAGATCGCGCCGAAGCAGAATACCGTTGCTGGCAACCTGCGATTTGGGTCCCGAGTAATTCTCGATATGTGCAGCCTCCAGAGCTTCACTGACGCCGCAGTCCGACACCGCGCAACGGCCATCATAGGCGGCAACGAGCTGCTTGCGGAACCATTGCTGCCCCAATCGCTCGCGCCTTAACGCATAGCGGACCTTTTCGTCGTCGGTCGCACCCTGTCCGGCAAACTCAATATCGACGGGTATGTGCTTCAGATAACTCATGTCGGGCGCAAAACGAGGGTCCGGTCCGCCTTTATGAACAGGACCGTGCAGAACAAACCATCCATTTTCGGGCTCGAACCGCTCAACAAACGCAAGGCCGAGCACCTTATAGCCCACCTCGGTTGCAAATATGACTCCGACTGGGACGCCACATTCCATGCAGTTGAGCATTTTACGGTTGTAATTCTGGTCTCGAGAACCAACGGCTCCTGGCGCTTGGACCGAATACTTAATGACCCACGTACCGTCATCCAAATAGAGCGGAGGCACATCGGTGTAGAAGCTCTTTTTAGAGTTATGGACCGAAAGCGCAAAGATCTTATTGGGATCTTGCTTCACCCGATCCTGGCCCGGCCAGAAGATCCCTGAATCCCGCGTTACGGGAAAGAAGTCCGAGCCAATTCTCAAACGGTACTGATACTGAGGACTATCTTCCTTGGTGTGGTGCGGAAGGCTGGTCCAAACGCCGCCGCGCTGTTCCTCACCCAGAAACCACTCCCATGCCTCAACGTATTCGGAAGGCACGAGACTGCAGGCGCGGTCATAGCTTGGTCCATCCATCAACGGAACAGCAAGGTCAATGTCGTTCATCGCCAGCACCTACAACCATACGAACGCGAGTCATGCCCCTCAATAATATGGCCGAGAGTCAATTATTACGAGATCTCATTCCGCGATCGGCACATCGTTGATGCTCTCGGTTTGCCGCTGGCGCGCTTGTACCCCGCTACCCCACTTCCCTGTATACTGATGTAGCACGTGTTTCATCCGGGCTTGTTGGGCCGGGTCGTTCATGGGAGGTTCTTGTGGCTGTTTCGAATCCGCCTAAGGGAAGCGTTTCTTCTTCGTCCATCAAGCCGGTTACGCGCAAGGCCGTGCGTTGCCAGCGCGAGGTCGCTTGGCTTGTCACGCAGGCGGCGGGCAGGCTCGTGGCGACCACTCAGGACGTCAACGCGCCTACGCCGAGCTTTGTGCTGGCAGCGGCGCTGGATTTCGTGCGCCAATTGGAGCTTGCCGAACAGGATGCCGGCGGCCACCTCGACTACCAGAATGTTATGGCGCCCGACCTGCAAACGTTCTGCCACATGGCCAAGTTGCCCGCCGCGCCCAATGCGCTTTCGGACGCAGGCTACATGTTTACGCTTTCGGGCGCGGACCTTATCCGCGACATCTATGCATACTGCAGCGAGCTCGCCGAGCGCCACGTCTTTGACGCGGCTGAAGTCAAACCGGGAAATGTCATCAAGCTGGTTCTTAGGCTGTTCTTGATGGACGGGTTCGGGGCCATGCCGGCGTAAGCCGAGTCTTCAGCATCACCGTCGACTGAGCAACAACCGCTTTACCTTAGTGGGCGCCAATTGAGGGTCGATTATTGGGTCGCCTCGTCCACTAACGCATTTATTCCACGCGCTCTGACAGTCGATACTTGCGGTTGCGGCTCGTCGCCGGCGCCGTGGGCTCAAGCTCGCCTTGAGCAATGAGCGCGTTGACGCGCGACCTTACCTGGGAAATTGTAAGCCCCGTACGTTCTGCCAGCTCACGCGTCCCCAGCTCGCCGTAGTGTTTGAGTGCCGTCACAATTAAGCCCCCGCCATGATCGACCGGCTCGATCTTTGAACGGTAAAGTACGACCTTGAACCGATCGAACCCCGGGCAGAACAGGGGCTCGGCCAGACCATGCGCGCGCATGGCATCGATCATCATCGGGATGCCCGAGCCATTGCCCTCAGCCGGCGAACCTGCGCCATCCGGCAGCGGGACAATCGACATGAGTTTCACGAGCGTCGCGTTACGGCATCGGGAGCTGCCGTCAAACAAGTTCTCGCGAGTCTTTCCCCCGTAAAGGCCGCCAGGATTCGTCACCTCGACACGATCGTCAAAGACGTCGACGGCAATCGATTGTCCACAGAACCGATCCCCGTATTCTCGATGGATTACGGCGTTGGCGATTGCCTCGCGCAGAACCTCCTCGGGAATCTCCAGCGAGTCGACACGCGAGACGCCTTGGACGGTCGAGGTTCGCCGCAAATTCTTGGCGACGGCCGCGACAGCATCCGAAATCATCTCGCCCAACGCTCCCTCACAGATTGTGCGGTCCATGAACCTCAGCGACCCCGCCATGCCCTTCTGAGTTCCCGCATGGACAGCCACGTCAATGAAGAGCTTGGGATAGAACTGCTGAGGGTAGGTGCCCACAACTAGGAGTCCAGCCTTGGTGACATTGCCCTGGGAATCAAGGATATTTAGGCGCTCCAGCTTCGTTTGTTTGTCCGGCGCGCCGCGCATTGCCCGGGGCGTCAACGAGAAAGCCCGATCTATCGTACGGTCGACCAGCGTCTCGTCGAGATTGTCCGCGCCCGCACCCGCCACCGCGTCCCGATCGCTCGGAGTCGCTCGACCGTATGACGCCAATGTGAGCACCTCGGTCGATGAAAGCGGCACATCTTTGTCATCGATGCGCTTGTAGCTGCCGCCCTGGGCGCCCCGCTCTATGACATAGCAGGGCTTGCTCGACGGATCGAGCTCCTCAATCGTAATGACGAGAACGATGACGCCCTGAAGCTCCACTCGCTCGATCGTGTATTTAGGCGGATTGGCCAGCTTTCCTCGACCGCCCGCATCACCCATGCCTGACACAAATTGGTTGAGCACTTTCTCGGTCTCGAAGTTCTCAACCGGGACAAAACCTGCGCGCTCACTCACTCCGAGCACGATGATTCCGCCGGCAGTGTTCGCGAATGCGCTCACCGTTTCCCACACATCGCGGGAAAGCGTCGTGGCGCTCTCCTTCACTTCGACGTTAAGATCATCCGAGCCCATACGCCTTAAAGACTCAAGCAGACCGGTCAGCTCGTTTTCGTTCATCTGCACGTCCTTTCGCTCGGTCCTGCGGAGAATGCCGCGGATAGATTTCCCTCGTCTCTCAGTTATCTCTCGTAATTATCTCTCATCTATCTCTCTATCTCTCGGCTTAGAGATAAGAGATAGATAGAGATGGAATGTCTACCATTTGCTTCATTTATACATATTTTTGCTGGTAGAACAATCGGTATTGAGACAATACCATGATTGCCCGTCTCTTTGCTGCTCAGTTATCTCTCATAATTTTCTCTCATCTTCCTGTCATCTCTCATATTAGAAACGAATGAGAGACGAGAGATACGCGAGTGATGGACGAGCGAGGATTTCCGAATATCCACTCTCGTTTGGCGAGTGTCCAATTTTCCACGCTCGTGCGGCGGGCACGCGAGCCCTTCGCCCAATCCGCTGGCATCGTCTCCAGTTCGCCGCAGGGTCGCGGCCCCATATGGGTATACTCTCGAGGATTCGACTCGATTCGCCCCCGCTGGGGCGTCAAAGGAGACTGCATATGCCCACCACCTCAACCGACCCGCGCGCCGCAGCCGCTGCACTGCTGGTGCCCGGCACTACCTGCCACGGCTTTGCCGTCGAGCGCCGCGAGACCGTGCCCGAGCTCGACTCGGACGCTTACGTGCTGCGACACACTGCCTCGGGCGCTCGTCTGCTGTACCTGGCGTGCGACGACGAAAACAAGGCTTTTGCCATTGGCTTTAAGACGCCGCCGGCCGATTCCACCGGTGTGTTCCATATTCTTGAGCACTCGGTGCTGTGTGGGTCGGCCAAGTTCCCCGTCAAGGAGCCGTTTGTCGACCTGATCAAGAGCTCCATGCAGACGTTCCTCAACGCCATGACCTACCCCGACAAGACCATCTACCCCGTTGCCACCACCAACGAGCAGGATTTGTACAACCTGATGGACGTGTACCTGGACGCGGTGTTCAACCCGGCCATCTATACCAAACCCACCATTTTTGAGCAGGAGGGCTGGCACTACGAGCTGGACCTGCCGGAGGGTGCCGAGGGCGAGGGCGGCGCCGCGAGCCTACGCGAGGGCACGCTGCGCTATAACGGCGTGGTGTTCAACGAGATGAAGGGCGCGCTGTCCGACCCCATGAGCGTGCTGGACGACGCCGTCAACGCCGCGCTCTACCCCGACACCGCCTATGCACACGAGAGCGGTGGCGACCCGCGCGCGATCCCCGCGCTCACCTACGAGCAGTTCCTGGACACGCACGCGCGCCACTACAATCCTTCCAACTCTTATACAACGCTCTACGGCGACCTAGATGTGGACCGCGCGCTGGCGTTTTTGGACGAGCGTTATCTGTCGCAGCCGAGTGCCGCGAGCTGCCGCATGGACGCTGCCGTCGCCGCCGGCGAGGACCCGTCCACGCTGACGCCCAATCCGCTGGGCGTGCAGGCACCCGTGACCTGCGAGTATAAGCGCGTCGAGATGGCAACCACGCCCGAGAACGCCTTGGTGGGCCTGGGCCTGGTGCTGGGCAGCGCGCTCGACCGCAAGCGCACGATCGCGGCGGATATCCTGTTCGAGGCACTGCTGGGCTCCAACGAAGCACCGGTTAAGAAGGCCATTCTGGCCGCCGGCCTGGGCGGCAACGTGGTGAGCTACACCGCGGCCGAGAGCCTTCAGCCCTACGAGCTCATCATGCTGCAAAACGCGCAGCCCGGCGTGGCGCGCGAGCTGCGCCGCGTGTTCCAGGACGCCTGCCGCGACCTATGCGAGCATGGCGTTCCGCGCGAGCGCCTGGAAGCCATCATCAGCAGCAACGAATACGACCTGCGCCAGCGCGACTACGGTATCGCCGACGGCGTGGCCATTGCGTGCGACGCGCTGAGCACGTGGCTCTACGATGACGACGCCGCGACGCTGGCGCTCAAGTACGGCCCGGTGTACGAGGAGCTGCGTAGCGAACTGGACGGCAGCTATTTTGAGGACCTGCTGCGCGAGCTGGTGCTGGAAAACGATCACATGGCGCTGGTCGAGCTGGTGCCGGTGGACGCCGCCGAGGGTTCGGAGGGTGCCGAGGCCGCCGAGCTAGCAGCCAAGCGCGATGCCATGACCGATGCCGAGCTGGCCGACGTGGTCGAGCGCACGGCCGCGCTGCGTGCCGCGCAGGAGGCGGAAGACACGCCCGAGGCCAAGGCCACGCTGCCGCGCCTGCGCGTGTCCGACATTGGCGAGGCGCGCCCCGAGCCGCCGCTGGTCGTGGACACGACCGCGCCCATCCCCTGCCTGCGCCACGGCATCCCCACCAACCGCCTGGCCTACGCCATGCAGTATTTCGACCTGAGCTGCGTCACGTTTGAGGACCTGCCCTATGTGACACTGCTCTGCCGCCTGCTTAAGCAGCTACCCACGCGCGAGCACTCGGCCGAGGAACTCGATAACTTGCTCGCCGGCAAGCTCGGCTTTTTGAGCTTTACGACCGAAGTCATGACGCAGCCCGAAGTAGACGGCGTGCGCCCCTACCTGCTGGTGAGCGCCGGCGCCCTGTCCGAGAAGATCGATGCACTGGCGAGTCTGCCGCGCGAGGTATGGTCGAGCACGCTTTTGGCAGACGCCGACGCCGACCGCATGCGCGACGTGCTCACGCAGATTCGCATTGGGCTTGAGCAGGGCTTTATCAACAACGGCCACTCGGCGGCACTCGGTCGCGCGATGAGCTACAGCTCGCCTTCGGCCGTGGTGCGCGAGCAGCTTTCGGGCGTTGATTTCTATCTGTTCCTGCGCGATTTGCTCGAGCACTTTGACGAGCGCGTGGACGGGCTGCGTACCAAGCTTGCCGAGCTGGCGGAGCGCATCTTTGTGGCCGATGGCTGCATGGCGAGCTTTACCGGCAGCGACGAGGACTTTGACGCGTACTGGGATGCCGCGGGCGACCTGGGGCTGGATGCGGGCGATGGTGCCGGCCGCGACGCGCTCGCGGTGCCGGCGCCGTGCGACCGCCACGAGGCTTTCGTGATCCCCAGCGACATCTGCTTTGCCGCGCGTGCGTGCGATCCGCGTCGCCTGGGCATTGACGTGACAGGCGCTTGGGCCGTGGCTGCCAACGCGCTCTCCTACGATTACCTGTGGAACGAGATTCGCGTGAAGGGCGGCGCGTACGGCTGCGGATTCCGCGCAGCCGGCGAGCGCCAGGCGGCGTTCTACACCTACCGCGACCCGGCAATCGACCCCTCGATTGAGCGCGTGGCGCGCGCAGGTGAATGGCTCGGCAGCTTTGAGCCCGACGAGGCCGCCTTTGAGGGCTTTATCGTGAGCTGCGTGAGCGGCATGGACGCGCCGGTGAAGCCGTACGCGCTCACCAAGCGCCGCAACACGACCTACCTGGCCGGACTCGATCCGCATGCGCGCGAGGAGCGTCGCGCCCAGATGCTCGCCGCCACGCCCGTTGAGCTGCGCTCGCTCGGCGCCGACGTGACGCGCATCGCAGCCGAGTCGCCCACCTGCGTCTTTGGCAGCCGCGAAGTCATCGCCAAGAGCAACGCCGGCTTTAACGTCATCGACCTGCTGGGCTAACGCACAAAGGTAGATTTTTGGGACATGCCCGGAAATCTACCTTTTTTTGCGGCTTGGGCGAGGCGGCGCAGCCCACCGCGGCGGTTTGTCTTAATCTGTAACATCTAGACGGCAATATCGGCTCCAGATGTTACAGATCGAGACGTTCCCGAACGGCACCAGCTCTTTGTCTCAATCTGTAACATCTAAGTCCAATTTTGCCGAGTTACTGTTATAGATCGAGACAAACCGCCGCAGACGCCCATCACAGCACAGACCACCACAAAGGTGCCTGTCCCCTTTCTCAGTGGCGATTCGAACACTTGTTCTATACGCACACATGTTCTATAGTAGAGGTGCTTGCAACGACCTGAAATTGCAACTAGAATATAGTTGCAGAATGTGAGGCGGGATGACTCGATCCGATAAACTCATCGCCCAACTGTTTAGCTGCCCTTCAACTTATCGGTATGCGGATTTTTTAAAAGTCATGGCTTCATATGGCTTTGAAATGGACAGCAAAGGCAAGACATCCGGATCGCGCGTTCGCTTCTACAGGCCATCAGATGGCAGGATGTTCGTAATGCACGCGCCTCATCCATCTGACGAATTGACAGCGGGGACCATTCGAAACATCGTTCGCTTTCTGCAAGATGTCGGAGGTAGTCATGAGTAACGTTTTGGCATACAAAGGTTATTTCGCCCCGGTCGAGTTCAATGCCGAACAGCATGTGCTAACAGGTATGGTCGCCGGCATTAGGGACGCAATCGTATTTGAAGGCTCCACGGCTGAAGAAGTGGAGCAATGCTTCCACGACGCCGTCGACGATTACCTTGAGTTTTGCGCCGAGAAGGGCAAGGAACCCGAGCGGGCTTTTAAGGGCTCGTTCAACGTAAGAACGGGCTCTGAGCTCCACAAGCAAGCAGCGCTGGCAGCGGCAAAGAAGGGTGAGTCACTCAATAAGTTTGTGACTGAAGCGATCGCTGCGGCGCTGTGAAGCCAACGTCGAGTCGAAGCCGCCACACAGGGCGCCTTTGTGGCGGCTTCGACGTTTGCCCAGATAAAACCTGCCAAAATAAACCTGTCCCTTTTTGGTAGGTTTGGGAGAGAGGGCCGGGATGGACAAGGCTGAGTTGCGACGGGCGGTGATTGCTCGGCGCGATGCTCTTGATTTGGATGTGCGGGCGGCAAAGTCTGCCGTTATCTGTGCGCGGCTGGTTGAGCTGTCGGATCGCTTGGATGCCGCGGTGTCGCGCACCGTTGCCGTCTATGCCGCGGTGGGTTCCGAGGCAGACCCTGCCGCGTTTGCCGCTGCGACCGCCGCGCGCGGCTGGCGCGTGGCCTATCCGTGCATGCTCTCGGCAACAGACACCGTGGCTTGTGGCCAGCGCATGTGTATGCGGGCAGTTGCCGCCGACGATGCGTCCGCGGCTCCGTTTATCGCCCACCCCACGCAGGCCTTTGCGGCTACGAACATCGACAGCAACCGCTTCCCTATCGTGCCTGCCGAAGCACTCGACATGATTGTTGTGCCGCTCGTGGCCTTCGACCAAACCGGCGCGCGCCTAGGCTACGGAGGCGGCTGCTATGACCGCTACCTGCCCATGCTCTCGCCTGCATGTCAAATCATCGGCATCGCCTTTGACGAGCAGCGTGTCGACCACATCCCCACCGACGCCCACGACCTGCCGCTACCCCACATCATCAGCGCCTAACGGCTGGTGCACCTCCCGGCGGCCTAGTGCTCCTCGCCGGCGCGGGCCAGGTCGTAGGGCGTGGTCTGGTAGACGTAGTAGTTGAGCCAGTTGGTATAGAGCAGCTGAGCCTGGCTGCGCCAGACGTTGCGCGGCTCGGCGGAGGGGTCGTCGCCCGGGAAGTAATGCGCCGGCACCTGAGGATTGAGGCCGCGCTTCACATCGCGCTCGTATTCCAGGCGCAGCGTATCGGTGTCGTACTCGGGATGGCCAAAGACAAAGAAGCGACGGCTGTCGGTCGACTTGACGATATACAGGCCCACCTCGTCGGACACGGCCACGACCTCAAGCTGCGGCTCGGCCTCCACGTCCTCGCGGCGCACATCGGTGTTGCGCGAATGCACGGCATAGAAACGGTCGTCGAAGCCGCGGACCAGCGGGCTTTGCGGCTTCACCAGATAATGCTCGAACACGCCGCTCGCCTTTGCCGGCAGGTCGTACTTCTGGATGCCGTAATGATGGTACAGGCCGGCCTGCGCGCCCCAACAAATGTGCAGCGTAGAGTGCACGTGCGTGGTGGACCAATCCATGATCTGGCAGAGCTCGGGCCAGTAGTCGACCTCCTCGAACGGCATCTGCTCCACCGGCGCGCCCGTGATGATCAGGCCGTCGTAGTGGATGTCGCGGATGTCGTCGAACGTGC
>URAD01000012.1 GCA_900545745.1 uncultured Collinsella sp. | reverse complement strand
TCTCGCCGAAGCGCTGGCCGCCGAACTGGGCCTTGCCGCCCAGAGGCTGCTGGGTAACCAGGCTGTAAGGGCCAGTCGAACGGGCGTGGATCTTGTCGTCGACCATGTGGCCGAGCTTGAGGATGTAGGACGTACCCACGGTAATGGGCTCGCGGAACTCCTCGCCGGTGCGGCCGTCGAACAGACGGGTCTTGCCGCGCTCGTCAAGCTGGGTGACGAACTCGGGACGCATGTGATCGCCAAAGGCAGCGGTGGCCTTGTTGAGCATGTTCTTGTTGGCACGACGAATGACCTCGGCGATCTCATCCTCCTTGGCGCCGTCGAAGACAGGCGTGGCGGTGAAGAACGGACCGGGGACGTACTTGTCGGAGTCGGCCTGCTCGGTATCCCAACCGCAGGCAGCAGCCCAGCCAAGGTGGCACTCGAGCAGCTGGCCGACGTTCATACGCGAAGGAACGCCCAGCGGGTTGAGGATAACGTCGATCGGGGTACCGTCAGCCATGTAGGGCATGTCCTCGACCGGCAGAACGTTACAGATAACACCCTTGTTGCCGTGGCGGCCGGCGATCTTATCGCCCTGCTGGATCTTACGACGCTGGGCGACGTAGACGCGCACCTGCTCGTTGACGCCGGGGGCCAGATCGTCGCCGTTCTCGCGGCTAAAGCGGACGACGTCGATGACGCGGCCGTAAGCGCCGTGAGGCATCTTAAGGGAGGTGTCGCGGACGTCGTGGGCCTTGGCACCGAAGATGGCGCGCAGCAGGCGCTCCTCGGCGGTCAGAGCGCTCTCGCCCTTAGGCGTGACCTTGCCGACCAAGATGTCGCCAGGGCCGACCTCGGCGCCGATGCGGATGATGCCGTCCTCGTCGAGGTTGGCAAGCATGTCCTCGGAGAGGTTCGGGATCTCGCGGGTGATCTCCTCGGGGCCGAGCTTGGTGTCGCGGGCGTCGATCTCGTGACGGGTGATGTTGATGGTCGTCAGCAGGTCCTCGGCCACCAGGCGCTCGGACACGACGATACCGTCCTCGTAGTTAAAGCCTTCCCACGGCATGTAGGCCACGGTGAGGTTCTGACCCAGTGCGAGCTCGCCGTGATCGGTCGAAGGACCGTCGGCCAGAGGCTCGCCCTGCTCAACGGTGTCACCAACGCGAACGAGCGGACGGTGGTTGATGCAGGTGGACTGGTTGGAGCGCTGGTACTTGGCCAGGTGGTACTCGTCCATGCCGCCGGCATGCTTGACGATGATCTTGGAGGCGTCGGCAAAGATGACCTCGCCGGCGTTCTTGGCCAGGGTGACCTCGCCGGAGTCCAGAGCGGCGCGACGCTCCATGCCGGTACCGACATAGGGAGCGGCGGGGTGAACCAGCGGCACGGCCTGACGCTGCATGTTGGCGCCCATCAGCGTACGCTTGGCGTCATCGTGCTCAAGGAACGGGATCAGCGTGGCTGCGACGGAGAGCATCTGACGCGGCGAGACGTCCATGTAGTCGACGTCCTCGACGGGCACGTCGGCGGGAGCGCCGAAGGAGCCGTCGAAGTCGCGGGTACGGGCGATCACGGTATGTGGACGAACGATCTTGCCCTCGGCATCGGTCGTGATGAACTCGTTGGTCTTGGGATCGAGCGGCGTGTTGGCCGGCGCGATGACGTGCTTCTCTTCCTCGTCAGCGGTCATCCAGTCGATCTGGTCGGTGGCAACGCCGTTCTCGACGCGACGGAACGGGGCCTCGATGAAGCCATACTCGTTGACGCGGGCGTAGAGGGCGAGCGAGCCGATCAGGCCGATGTTGGGGCCTTCGGGGGTCTCGATCGGGCACATGCGGCTGTAGTGCGAGTTGTGGACGTCGCGGACGGCCGTCGGCACGTTGGTGCGGCGGCTGGAGCCAGACTTGTGGCCGGCAAGACCGCCAGGGCCGAGTGCGGACAGACGGCGCTTGTGGGTCAGACCGGTCAGGGGGTTCGCCTGGTCCATGAACTGCGAGAGCTGCGAGGAACCGAAGAACTCCTTGATGGAGGCCACGATCGGGCGGATGTTGATGAGCGACTGCGGGGTGATCTCGTCGATGTCCTGGGAGCTCATGCGCTCACGGACGACGCGCTCCATACGGCTCATGCCGATACGGAACTGGTTGGCGACGAGCTCGCCGACGGTACGGATGCGGCGGTTGCCAAAGTGGTCGATGTCGTCGACCTTGAAGCCCTGCTCGCCGGCAGCGAGGGACAGCAGGTAGCGCAGCGTCGCGACGATATCCTCGTCGGTGAGCACCGTGACCTCTTCCTCGGTGGTGAGGTTGAGCTTCTTGTTGACCTTGTAACGACCGACGCGGGCCAGATCGTAGCGCTGCGGGTTGAAGAGCAGGCCCTCGAGCAGGCTGCGGGAAGCGTCCACGGTGGGAGGCTCTCCCGGGCGCAGGCGACGGTAGATCTCGATGAGGGCGTCCTCGCGAGTGAGGGCGGTGTCGCGCTCCAGGGTGCGCTTGATCACATCGGAGTTGCCGAGCAGCTCGATGATGTCGTCGTTGGTGACGGCGATGCCAAGGGCGCGCAGGAACATCGTGGCGCTCTGCTTGCGCTTACGGTCGATGGAGACCATGAGCTGGTCGCGCTTGTCGACCTCAAACTCGAGCCAGGCACCGCGGGACGGGATGATCTGGGCCTTGTAGATCTGCTTGCCCGAATCCATCTCGGAGCTGTAGTACACACCCGGGGAACGGACGAGCTGCGAGACGACGATACGCTCGGTACCGTTGATGATGAAGGTGCCCTGATCGGTCATCATGGGGAAGTCGCCCATAAAGACGAGCTGCTCCTTGATCTCGCCGGTCTCCTTGTTGGTGAGACGGACGTCGGTCAGAAGCGGGGCCTGATAGGTCATGTCCTTCTCGCGGCACTCCTCGACGGTGTGCGCGGGGTCGCCGAACTGATGCTCGCCGAAGGTAACCTCGAGAACATGGTTCTGGCTCTGGATGGGGCTGGATTCCTTGAACGCCTCACGAAGGCCCTCGTCCTTAAAACGCTCAAAGGATTCCCTTTGAACAGAGATAAGGTTGGGGAGCTCCATGGCCTCCGGGATTTTCCCGAAGCTGACGCGCTTGCGCTCAGTGGCAGTGTATGCGTAGGTCACCAGGTTTTTCCTCCTTCACGGAAATGCTCGGTGGGTTGGCGAGGCATAGCTTCGCCAGTTATCGCAACCTAATAGTTTATCAGGTACCGACCGTTGGGCAAGAAAAGCCTTGACGCGATTGAGTTTTTGGAGTAGCAAAGTTTTTCGACAGAAAACACGCAGGTAGATGTATGTGTATCGAACATCTGTTCATATATTTTCTGTGAACAGAGAGCCGGCAATCGCAGCTCTTATAAAAAACGGGCGCGAACCGAGGTCCGCGCCCGTAAATGTCGATGCCCGAAGGCTTACTTGCGCATCAATCCGCCGCGCTCGTCGATGGCATCCCAGAAGGCATCGGCAAAGCGGGGGTCGCTTGCGGCCATGAGGGCGTTGGTGGCCATCCAGCCAGAGGGAGTGCCGGTGTCGTAGCCCGACAGCGGGTCAATGACGACGGCATACATGGCCTCGCGGTCGAGCGAACGGGCCATGGCGTCGGTGAGCTGGATCTCGCCGCCCTTGCCGGCCTGCTGATCTGCCAGCAGGTCCATGACCAGCGGGCTCAGCAGGTAGCGACCGACGATGTACAGATTGGACGGAGCCGCCTCGGGAGCGGGCTTCTCGACCAGACCGCCGATGCGCCAGACAGCGCCCGGCTCTGCATCGGCAACGTCCTCGGCACCCTCGAGCGAACCGACGCGCTCACCGGCGATAACGCCGTAGCGGCTGACTTCCTCGGGCGAGCAAGCAGCGACGGCGATAACCGAAGCGCCACCGTGCTCCTTGGAAACGGCGAGCATCTTGTCGCAGATGTCGCGGTTAGGCACAACGTAGTCGCCCAGAAGAACCAGGAAGTTCTCCCCTGCCACGGCGTCGGCAGCAGAGCGAATAGCATGGCCGAGGCCCTTGGGCTCGTACTGATAGCGGAAGTCGACCGGCATACCGCCAGCGTGGGCGACGGCATCGGCATAGGCGTTCTTGCCGCGCTCGCGCAGCAGGTTCTCGAGCGAGCGATCGGGCTGGAAGTAGTTCAGTAGCTCGGGCTTACCGGGAGAAGTAACGATGATGGCGTCGTCGACTTCCTCGGGGTCGAGCGCCTCCTCGACGACGTACTGAATGACGGGCTTGTCGAGCACCGGCAGCATCTCTTTGGGCGTGCACTTGGTGCCAGGCAGAAAACGCGTGCCAAGACCGGCGGCGGGGATGATTGCCTTCATGTTATTCAAAGATCCTTTCGCAGGCGCAAAAGCGCCCCATGCGTGCGGCACACAGCCGCAGACCAAATTGCGATACCTAAGCATCTTACCGCTGGAACTATATGTCGCTACAAGGCAGAGACAATTCTTCAGCAGGTCAACGCAAATTATTGCTCGAATGGTGCAATTTTATTGCCCAACGGCAGGGTGCCCGATACGACGCAAATCACAGAACATGGCAGTTTGAGCTACCGATGTCGAGGGACCGAAAAACAAAAAAGACGGGGCTCGCAATGCGAACCCCGTCTGCAAAGAAATCTGGCGAGAAAGCCTGATTACTTGAGGGTGACAGCAGCGCCAGCAGCCTCGAGCTTCTCCTTGGCAGCCTCGGCGTCCTCCTTCTTGGCACCCTCGAGAACAGCCTTGGGAGCGCCCTCGACGACCTCCTTGGCCTCCTTCAGGCCAAGGTTGGTGAGCTCACGGACGGCCTTGATGACCTGGATCTTGTTGTCGCCGAAGCCCTCGAGCACGACGTCAAACTCGGTCTTCTCCTCGGCCTCAGCAGCGCCAGCAGCGGGAGCGGCGACAACAGCGGCAGGAGCAGCGGCGGAAACGCCGAAGGTGTCCTCGATAGCCTTGACGAGCTCGGAAGCCTCGAGAAGGGTCATTTCCTTAAGAGCATCGATGATCTCATCGGTGGTAAGCTTAGCCATTTCTAAGTCCTTTCGGTTTCCGTGCGGATGCACGGAGATCAGTTAAAACACGACGCGAATGCGCCAGGGGTGCGGCGTTGCCGCCGCGGGTGAAAACAGCAACTAGGCTGCCTTCTGCTCGGAGACCTGCTGGATCGAACGAGCGAGACCAGAGGAAACGCCGTTGACGCAGACAGCGATGTCGCGAGCGAAACCGGAGATGAGACCGGCGATCTGGCCGAGAAGCTGATCCTTGGTGGGCAGCTCGGCGATAGCCTTAACATCATCAGCGGAAACGGCCTTGCCGTCGGAGATACCGCCCGTGATCTCAAGGACGCCCTTGGACTTAGCGGAGAAGTCCTTAAGGGCCTTAGCGGCCTCGACCGGCTCGGACTCGTAGAACACATAAGCGACGGGGCCGGCGAGGATCTCGTCGAGCTCGGGCTGCTCCTGGTTCTTGAGAGCGATCTTGACCAGGTTGTTCTTGTAGACCTTCATCTCGGCGCCGCACTCGCGAAGCTGATGACGCAGCTCCTGAGCCTGCTTAACCGTCAGACCGTTGTAGTTGACGACGAACAGACCGGCGTTCTCGGCGATACGGGACTCGATCTCTGCAACCTTGTCGATTTTGTACTGCTGGGGCATGAATTACACCTCCTCGAATTCTTTCCGGGCACGGTCCGCCACAAGGACGTGACGGGGGCATGTCCAAAAAGAAAGCCCCCGCGCTGCATGAGCGACGGGGGCGAGAAGACATATCTACTCGACCACCTCGGCTGGCGGGATATCCCATTAAGCTCGCGGGCGATGCCCGTTTGCACCGGCTGTCTCTGGCAGCGGATTCGTGCGTGAACCGAAAGTATTATGGCGGGGACCCCGGCGTCGGTCAACGGAAAACCGGGCTGCACACAATTCCACCATCCGGCCGCGCAGCCAAAGGCCAGGCGCAAGGTTTTCGCTCGGTCAAGTCCTGGCTCGCACGAAGAGCACATTAAGTGCTCTTCGGCTCGTGCGGAATCTACGAAAACCTTGCGCCTGGCCTTCGGCGGAGCGTGCCTGCGTTGACTTTGGGCAGCCCGGGTTTTCGTTGGCCGGCGCGCCCCACTCATAATGCTTGGGTCGGTGGGCCGATGTGTTGCGTCCCGTTGGGCTACAGGGTTGAAACGAAGGTGGACAGGCGGTGGAGGCCTTCGTCTAGATCTTGGTCGGAGACGCAGTAGCTTAGGCGGATGTGGCCTTCGGTGCCGAAACAGTCGCCCGGGACTAGGGCTACGTTGGCCTCTTTGATGGCTTTGATGCAGAAGACTTCGCTGGTTAGGCCGTACTGTTTGATGCTGGGGAAGGCGTAGAAGGCGCCGGCTGGTTCCACTACGTCGAGGCCCATGGCGTCTAAGGCTGCGAGTACGCGTTCGCGGCGGGCTCGGTAGACTTTGAGCATGGGGGTTGGGTCGACGGTCAGGGCTCGCGCTGCGGCGTCCATCTCAAAGGAGACAGCACTCGATACTAGGTATTGGTGGGCTTTTGCGATCTCGGCGATGACGGGGGTTGCCGCTGCGAGCCAGCCCAGGCGCCAGCCGGTCATAGCCCAGGGCTTGGAGAAGCTCTCGATGACTACCGTCTGCTCACGAAGCTCCGGGTGGCGCTGGGCAAAGCGCTCGTAGCCGTCCACGTAGACCAGGCGGTTGTATACGTCGTCGCAGACCACGTAGATGCCCGCCTGCTCCGCCACGTGTGCCACGGCGTCGAGCGATGCTGCGTTGAGGATGCAGCCCGTGGGGTTGTTGGGCGAGCAGATGACGATGGCCTTGGTCGCCGGTGTCACGCAGGCACGAAGCGCTTCCTCATCGATCTGGAATTGCGCGGGCTCCGTATCAAAAAAGACCGCCTTAGCGTGGTTGGCCACGACGATGCTCTCGTACAGGCCAAAGGCCGGCGTGGGGATGATGACCTCGTCGCCGGGGTTGAGCATAGCCATGAATGTTGCCGACAGGGCCTCGGTCGCGCCGTCGGCCAGGATGACCTCATCGGCGGAAAACGCCAGGCCCGCGTCCCCCATGTAGGCAGACAACGCCTCACGCAGGGCGGGACGGCCGTTGTTGGGCGGATAGTGCGTGTCGCCGCGGTCGAGCGAGGCCGTCACCTCGGCGCCAATCACATCGGGCGTAGGAAAATCGGGTTCGTCGAGCGCAAGCGCGATGCACCCTGGGTGCTGGGCGGCGAGCGCGTTAATCCGACGGATGCCGGAGGGCTTGAGCGTGGCAAGCGAGGTATTCATGGGCAGACGCATGGCGTTCCTTTCGTAAGGGTTGCACTAGGATAGCGCGGCGAGGCGCCGCCAGACGGTGTAACCTAAACGGAAACAAGCCGGAAAGGAGATGACATGGAGACGACCGCACGCGGCGATAAGCCCAAAACGCTGCAAACCATTGCGTATATCAGTATTCCCGAGAGCGTCGATCTTGAGTTTTTGCTCTGGGACCTGCAGGATGCCATCGCCGCCTATGCCCGGCTTTCTGGCACTGCACTCCCCCGCCCGATCGACCTGAAGGCAAATGACGCCGGTGCAGCCGATGGCATCGTGCTCGCTGTTGATGATGCATTTGATGATGAGGCTATGATCGCTGTCGAGCAGATACTCGATCGCTTTGGCAGTACGGGAACGCGTGTCTATGCCGTGATTCGAGCCGCACAAGAGGGCGCTGAACAGGCGCGTGGGGCCGCTGTTCGTCTGCACAAGGCATGCGAACGCCAGGGCCAATTGTGGTGTGGCGGCGTTGTCATCTGCGCCGGCAGCGGCATTGCGGCGCTTCGTCGCTCCCCGCGCATGGGACTCTTGCGACGACCGTTTTCGGAGGCCATGGACAAGCTCGTGGGCGCCGTTCGCATGGGGTGTTCCGTCGAACACGCGCAGAAGCTCGGTGGCGCAGCAACGGGCGGCGCCGACACCGACGGCATGGTACGCGCCGAGCCTGCACTGCCCACACCGATCTGGCACGCCGTTATGAGACGTCTTGCCAAACACTCAAACTGCTAAATCGAAGAAGCCCGCCAATCAGCGGCGCCGTTCCACCGCTCAACGAGACGCTCCAGGCGCCAGGCGGCATTGGCGGGGCTTGTCGAGGGCAGGACGATGGCGGGCAGCCCGGTGCGTTCTTGTAGATAGCGCTTGTAGAGCCGGCCAGCTGTACCACCGTTGCATATCACCTGCTTAATGGGAGCTGCGCCGGCAATGCACTCGATATGTGCCGGCACAACGTTACGAATGCTCGCGTCGCTCGAGCCCTTAATGTCGCAGCTCTCGATCACATCCCACAGGGCCACGCCGCCGTTCAGTAGCATGGATCGCTTGACAGCAATCGAGGCGTCGAGCGTCGCAGGCTCGCTGCCCGCCAAAAGGTCGCCCTCGTTGGGCGGCACAGGCACACCGAGGCACGCGGCCATCACCCGCCAAAAGCGATTCTGAGGGTTACCGTAATAAAAGGCATTGGCGCGCGAAAGCACCGAGGGAAACGACCCCAGCACCAAAACGCGCGAGTGCTGGTCGAACACGGGCTCAAACCCATGCTCAATATGTTGATAGCCCTCGTCAGACGCTGCCATGGCCTAGGCCCTCAACAGATAACGCACCTCGTAGGGCGCAAGCTCAAGGGAGCCCGCCAGCTCGACCGTGGGCACGTCGTCGGCAAGCAGGTCGACAAAGGACCCGTTGAGCTCGCCGGCGCCAAAGGTATAGGGCTCGTCCACGGCATTGACCGCCACGAGTACCGTCGCTCCGTCGCAGGCGCGCTCGAACAGCAGCTGCTTATTCTGAATCACCACGTTGCGATAGGCACCGTAGTTGAGAGCACGGGCCGCCGCGTCGTTTGCCGAGCGCAGGTGCGCCAGCTGCGTGATGAACGCCGTCAGCTCGTTGGGCGCAGGCTCATCGAGCGCAGGGCGCAGCGCCCAGTCGCCATCGGGGCCGCCCTTTTCGCCGGCAATTCCCCACTCGCTGCCGTAGTAGACGCACGGGATGCCCGGCATACCAAAGAGCATGCCGTAGGCGGGGCGCAGGCAGGACTTGTCCGTCAGGATGCTCGCCAGGCGCGGCACATCGTGGTTGTCGACAAACGACAGCAGGTGTTTGCCGCGGTAGATGCACCACGGATCGCCGCCAAACTGGCGATGCAGCGAATGGGCGATCTCGAACATGTTGACCGAGTTAAAGCTGGAGTACAGGCCCTTGTAGCACTCGTAGTTGGTGCAGGAGTCGAGCATCTCGTCGTTGACGATCTGGTTGTAGTCGCCGTGGAGCGTCTCGCCGATCAGCACGAAGTCGGGCTTGAGCTCACGGGCAAAGGAGTGTAGGCGGCGCATAAAGTCGCGGTCGAGCATATAGGCAACGTCCAGGCGCAGGCCGTCGACACCAAAGACGTCGGCCCAACGGTGCACAGACTCGAGCAGGTAATCGACCACAGCGGGGTTTTGTAGGTTGAGCTTCACGAGCTCAAAATGGCCTTCCCAGCCCTCGTACCAAAAGCCGTCGCCGTAGCACGAGTCGCCGTCAAAGCTAATGTGAAACCAATCCTTGTAGGGCGAGTCCCACTTATGCTCTTGCACATCGCGGAAGGCCCAAAAGCCACGACCGACGTGGTTGAAGACGGCGTCGAGCACCACGCGGATGCCGTGGGCATGCAGCGTGTCGCACACGGCGGCAAAGTCGGTATCCCCACCCAGGCGGCGGTCGATATGGCGCAGGCTGCGCGTATCGTAGCCGTGGCTATCGGACTCGAGCGGCGGGTTGATGAGCACAGTGCCAACGCCGAGTTCCTGCAGGTAGTCGGCCCATTTGGCAATCTTCATGATGGGCGCATCGGGGCTAGCTGTGGCATCGGCGGCCTGGGCGAGCTCATCCTCGGCAACAGGGGCGGCGTTTTCGCGCGGAGCTCCACAAAAGCCCAGCGGATAGATCTGATAGAACGTCGTCTCGTATGCCCACATAGCAACCTCCCGGTAAGCTCAACACAACGACATCCATTGTATGCCCAGCGTGCACCCCCTTCCCCAAAATAAGTTGCGGTGAAATACGGACTGTTTGCCAGGTTTATTGGGCTAAACAATCCGTATTTCACCGCAACTGATGAGGGGATATGGTTAGGCGACGGGCTTGGCGCGGCGGATGGCCGGAAACAGCACGGTGATGGCGAGGATGACGCCCACGACGGCAATCGCCCCGCCCACAAAGCCGATCCAGGCGATACCGGGACCCGAAACCACGGCTCCGCCGATCGCGGTACCCGTGCCGATACCGAGGTTGAACAGGCCCGAGAAGATCGACATGGCGACGGCCGACGAATCTGCCGGCGTGTGCTTGATGAGCTCGGCCTGAAACGCCACGTTAAAGGCCGTGGCGCAGCAACCCCACAGTGCGCAGACGGCAAGCACTGTCACGAGCGACGATGCGGCCGGCCCCATGAGCAGCAGGGCCACCGGCACGCCGGAGAGCGTGATAGCCAAGAACGGGAAGCGATGCCCATCGAACAGGCGGCCAAACAGCCAGCTTCCGAGCAAACCAGAGCAGCCAAACGCCGTCAGCGTCATGGTAATGGCGCCCGCATCGACGTGCGCGACCTGCGCCAGGAAGGGCTCGATATAGCTGTAGCTTGCGTAATAGCCGGTCGCCATGAAGACCGTGACTGCGTAGAGCGCGATGAGGAGCGGGTTCTTGAGCAGCTCGGGCAGCTGTTTGACAGTAAAGCGCTCACCCGCCGGCATGGCCGGGAACACCGCTGCCTGGTAGACGACCGCGATGGCTGAGAGGCCCCCGACCACGGCAAACGTCATGCGCCAGCCCACGGCCAAGCCAATGGCGCGACCGAGAGGCAGGCCAAAGATCTGCGCGATGGACGAGCCCGTAGCGATCATGCTGATGGCGAGCGCGCCGTGGCGAGTGTCGACCAGGCGCGAGGCCATAATCGAGGCAACTGACCAGAACACGGCATGTGCGCAAGCGACCACCAGGCGCGCGCAGACCAGGATGGGATAGGTCGGCGCCACAGCGGACAGGAACTGACCGAGCGAGAACACAGCCAGCACGCCCAGCAGCATCCGCTTGAACTCAAAGCGCGAGGCGAACACCATGAGCGGCAGCGACAGCAGCATGACGCCCCAGGCATAGACCGAGATCATGATGCCCGCCTGGGCCTCGGTGAGCGAGAACGACGCGGCGATATCAGTCAAAAGGCCAATGGGCATAAACTCCGACGTGTTGAACACGAACGCACAGCAGGTGAGCCCGACGAGTGGGAGCCACTGCTTGAGCGTGATGCCGTCTTGCCTTGTCTGAGTCATATATAACGTCTCCAATCGTTTTGAGCGGAGGCGATTATATAGCAACGGCCCCGCATCCGTCAGTACAGATGCGGGGCCGAAAACAATTCGATACACAGAGGTTGCGCCGTCAATTCATAACTAAGCCAACCCCAGCAATATGCCCGCCGAATGCACGACAAACGCCACGATCCAGGCAACGGCGACCTGAAACGCGAATACGGCCACGGCATAGCGCGCGCCCAACTCGCTCTTGACAGCGCCGATAGCGGCCACGCAAGGCGGGTACAGCAGCGTAAAGACCAAGAACACGTAGGCGGTAAACGGCGAAAACATGGTTGACAATGCCGCGGGCGAGGTTGCACCCAAAAGCACCGTGAGTGTCGAGATGACACTCTCCTTGGCGATAAGTCCGGTGACGAGCGCCGTCGAGGCGCGCCAGTCGCCAAAGCCGAGCGGGGCCAACACCGGCGCGATGATGCTACCCAGACCGGCAAGCAGGCTTTGCGACTGGTCGGCGACCACATTAAAGCGGATATCGAACGTCTGCAGGAACCAGATGACCACCGTAGCGGCAAAGATAATGGTAAAGGCCTTGGTGATGAAGTCCTTGGCCTTATCCCATGCCAGCATCACCGTCGTCTTGACGCTCGGCAGGCGGTAATTGGGAAGCTCCATGATAAACGGCACCGGGTCGCCCTTAAATGCCGTGCGGTTGAGCACCAAAGCCGCGATACAGCCGACCACGATACCGATCAGATAGAGCGAGACCATGGCGGGAACCGTCGCCTGCGGGAAAAACGCCCCGCACAGCAAGCCGTAAACCGGCAACTTGGCTGAGCAGCTCATAAACGGCGTGAGCATGACCGTCATCTTGCGGTCGTGCTCGGATGGGAGCGTACGGGTCGACATGATAGCCGGCACGGTGCAGCCAAAACCGACGAGCATGGGCACAAAGCTGCGGCCCGACAGGCCAAAGCGACGCAACACCTTATCCATGACAAAGGCCACGCGCGCCATGTATCCGGAGTCTTCCAGAATGGAGAGGAACAAAAAGAGCACGACGATAATCGGCAGGAAGGTCAGCACGCTGCCCACACCCGTAAGCACGCCGTCGACAGCCAGCGAGCGCACTACGTCGTTGGTGCCGAACGCCTTGAGGCCCGCATCGGCCGAGGCGATGATGGCAGCGATGCCGTCCTCCATGAGTCCCTGCAACGCCGCGCCGATCACGCCAAACGTCAGCCAAAAGACGAGGCCCATGATCACCAGAAACGCCGGAATGGCTGTGTAACGACCTGTCAGGATGCGGTCAATCTTGACGGAGCGCACGTGCTCGCGGCTTTCGTGCGGCTTGACGACGCAACGCCCGCACACGTCGCCGATAAAGCTAAAACGCATATCGGCCAACGCAGATAGGCGGTCGGTGCCGGCCTCGCCCTCCATCTGGGTAATGATGTGCTCGATAGCGTCGAGCTCATTGCGATCCAGGTGAAGCGCCTCGGTTACCAGCTCATCGCCCTCGACCAGCTTGGTCGCCGCAAAGCGCACCGGGATGTGCGCCGTCACGGCATGGTCCTCGATCAGGTTGGCAATGCCGTGGATGCAGCGATGCAGCGCACCGCCGTCCGGACCGTCGGGCACGCAAAAGTCCAGGCGACCAGGGCGCTCGCGGAACCGCGCCACGTGCAGGGCGTGGTCCACCAACTCGCCGATACCCTCGTTGCGGGCAGCGCTAATGGGAACAACGGGCACGCCCAACAGGCTCTCGAGCAGGTTGACGTCCACGGCGCCGCCGTTGGCGGTCACCTCGTCCATCATGTTGAGCGCGATGACCATGGGGCGGTCGAGCTCCATAAGCTGTAGCGTCAGGTACAGGTTGCGTTCGATATTGGTGGCGTCGATGATGTCGATGATGGCGTCGGGGTTTTCGTCAAGGATGAATTGACGGCTCACGATCTCTTCGCCCGTGTACGGCGACAGCGAATAGATGCCAGGCAGGTCGGTAACGCTTGCCTCGGGGTGGTTGCGGATGGTGCCATCTTTGCGGTCGACCGTCACGCCGGGAAAGTTACCGACGTGCTGGTTGGAGCCCGTCAGCTGGTTGAATAACGTGGTCTTGCCGCAGTTTTGGTTGCCGGCGAGGGCAAAGTGCAGCGGCGCGCCCTCGGGCACGGCCGTCTTTGCCGCACGGGGCGAATACGTCCCCTCGCCCAGGGCCGGATGCTCCGTCGTGCCGATTGCGGCGTTAGCGCGCGGACCCGTATCGGTGTCGTGAATACCCACGAGCTCGATGCGAGCGGCATCGTCCTTGCGCAGTGTCAACTCGTAGCCACGCAGGCGGATCTCGAGCGGATCGCCCATGGGGGCGTACTTCATCATGGTGACTTCGGTGCCCGGCGTTAGACCCATGTCCAAAATATGCTGTCGGAGTGCCTGATCGTCCGATGCCACCGATGCGACAACGGCGTCCTTTCCAATCTCGAGTGTATCGAGCTTCACGTCCGTGTTCCTCCCCCGGCGCCCACAGGGCGTTGTATTTATGTTCACCATGGCTAACCGTTTGCCATGGCTAACCAATTGTAACCATGCATGATAGCGCGAACACACAACGACGTTCAATCGACAGATCGGTGCGATGGGGACAGGCAGGAGAGTTCAGGGCCATAGTTTCCCGATGAGGCCTCTCGGGGAAACTACATCCCAGAATTCTGGCTCGAAACGGGATATGGTTTCCCTAACAGGCCTCTTACGGAAAATGCATCCCAGAATCCCCGCTCGAAACGGGACGTGCTTTCCCAGTCGAGGCCCTATGGGAAACTGCGTCCCACCTTGAAAGGCAAAACTGGGATGCAGTTTCCAGACGGGACATCAAAAACAAAGTTGCGGTGGAATAGTTCCTGGATGGGCTGGTTGATGCCCCAGATCGGAGCTATTTCACCGCAAGTTATTGAAGGGCTGGGATGCCCGTCCTCTTACAGATGGCGCTCCAGAAAGCGGAAGGCTAGGCGGATCCAGGGACGGACCGCCACCTGCTTGTCCTCGTTGTCGACCGCGGTGTTGGCGTTGCCGAGCGAAAGGCCGTGACCACCCTGGTCGAAGACGTGCATCTCGCATGCAACGCCCTCCTCGGCCATGCGCTGCGCAAACGGGTATACCTGCGCGATCGGCGCCGTCTTGTCGTCGGACACGCCCCACACAAAGGTCGGTGGCATCTGACGCGAAACATGCGTGGTGGGGCAGATGTCGGCCAGATGCTCGTCAGTTGCCTCGCCGCCCGTCACCATCGACAGGTAGTCGTTGAGCAAATCGCGTCCCGTCTTGCCGCCCGTCTTGGGCACGCGCAAGTCAATGCGCGGATCGCGCGTCTGCATGTCGCGCACATAGGCAAAGTCGAGCAATGGATAGCCCAGCACCACGGCATCGGGACGAATGTCGTCCGGACGCGCCCCGGCAAGTGCCGCAAAGGGGCCGGTCTTCCACTGTGTTGCCAGCGAGGCGCAAATCATGCCGCCAGCAGAAAAGCCCACGACGCACACGCGCTTAGGATCGACATGCCACTCGTCGGCGTTGGCGCGCACCGTGGCGACCATCTTGGCAAGATCTGCCTGGGGGTGCGGAAAGCTCACGTCACCCGTAGAACTCGTGACATAGTTGAGCACAAAGGCCTGGTAGCCGCAATCCAAAAATGCAAACGCCACCGGGTCCTGCTCGTGCGGAGCGATATGCGTAAACCCGCCTCCGCCGCAGATGATCACCGCGGGGCGGCGGCCATTCGGTTTATCGGGCAGCGGCTCGGCACCCAAATACGTAAACGTCGCCGGATAATCCTCGGTCGGCTCCTCGCCCCACAGCGCATGGTTCTCGACAATCATATGTGCTCCCTTCGCGCAAATTATGCGCCTTTGTTTTTCGCCTTCAAGCGTACCCCACTTGAACCCGTGGCGCAGAAACACACCAGCAATAAGTTTCCCTTTAACTGATATATCACATAATCCCAGCTCAGAGGTATCGCTGAGCAGCGTAGAATAGGGGGCGTTGACCAAGCCGCGAAACACATATGAAACGTTTCCGGCAAACCAAACGCGCGATATGCGCCTATTTAAGTTGGAGGCAACTATGGGTCTGCTCGATTCGCTTAAGTCCACCTTCACCTCGACCGGCGAGGCGTCCGTTCCGCCCGCAGCAAGCTTCGCCACCCGCGAAGGCGTCATCTATGCCCCCGTTAACGGCGTGCTCGTCAACCTGGACGAGGTTCCCGACGAGACGATCGCCTCGGGCATGCTTGGCCAGGGCTATGGCATCGAGCCCATTACCGGCACCATCTATGCGCCCGCCAACGGCCGCATCGGTGCCACCACTGTCACCAACCACTCCATTGGCATGATCACCGAGGACGGTCTTCGCGTGTTTATCCATGTTGGCCTGGGTACCGTGGAAATGAACGGCAAGGGTTTTGCCCGCTTTGTCGAGATGGGCGATGTGGTCAAGGCAGGCCAGCCGCTCATCAGCTTCGACCGCGAGGCCATTAAGGCCGCTGGTCACGAGGACATCGTGACCGTCATCGTCTCCGAGCTCGACCGTCTTAAGAGCATCGACCATGTCGGCGAGTCCGGAACGCTTATCGGCGGCAACCCGCTCGTCAAGCTGGGCGACCCGCTGCTGGTGGCCAAGACCAAGTAGCCAAGTCCCGCGCCACACAGCCAAAAGGCACCTCGTCAAGCGCCCGCGGCCATTTGACCGCGGGCGCTTTTCGTTTGAAAAACCATCCGGCCAATGCCTTATCTGTATAGCCCAAATGAGCCGAGCTGCTAGAATATCGAACTGTATGGATAGCTATCATTCAACCGTTATGGGAGGATACGTGAACCGCACCAAAATCGCGCAGCTCTATGCCGATGCCGAGTCGCTCGGCGGCCAGACCGTCACCGTCGCCGGCTGGGTCAAGTCCGTCCGCGACATGAAGAACTTTGGCTTTGTTACGCTCAACGACGGCAGCTGCTTCCGCGACCTGCAGGTCGTCATGAACCGCGAGGCACTCGACAACTACGACGAGATCGCCCATCAAAACGTCTCGGCCGCACTCATTTGCACCGGCACCGTCAAACTGACCCCCGATGCACCCCAGCCTTTCGAGCTTTCTGCCACTTCCATCGAGGTCGAGGGCACGAGCGCCCCGGATTACCCGCTGCAGAAGAAGCGCGCAACCGTCGAGTTCCTGCGCACCCAGCAGCACCTGCGCCCGCGCACCAACCTGTTCCGCGCCGTGTTCCGCATCCGCTCTGTCGCGGCTGCCGCCATCCACCGCTTCTTCCAGGAGCAGGGTTTTGTCTACGTCAACACCCCCATCATCACCACGAGTGACTGCGAGGGCGCCGGCGAGATGTTCCGCGTGACCACACTCGACCCCAAAAATCCGCCCCTCACCGAGTCCGGCGAGGTCGACTGGAGCCAGGACTTCTTTGGCAAGCATGCGAGCCTCACCGTGTCCGGCCAGCTCAATGCCGAGAACTTTGCCATGGCCTTTGGCGACGTGTACACCTTTGGCCCCACTTTCCGTGCCGAGAACTCCAACACCACGCGCCACGCCGCCGAGTTTTGGATGATCGAGCCCGAGATGGCCTTTGCCGACCTTAACGACTACATGGATAACGCCGAGGCCATGCTCAAGTATGTCCTCAAGGACGTCATGGCAACCTGCCCCGACGAGCTCAATATGCTCAACAAGTTTGTGGACAAGGGTCTGCTCGAGCGCCTGGACCATGTCGCCAACTCCGACTTTGCCCGCGTTACCTACACCGAGGCCGTCGAGATCCTGGAGCAGGCAGTCGCTGCTGGCCACCAGTTTGATTACCCCGTCAGCTGGGGCATCGACTTGCAGACCGAGCACGAGCGCTTCCTGACCGAGGAGCACTTTAAGCGCCCGACCTTCGTGACCGACTACCCGGCCGAGATCAAGGCGTTCTACATGCGCATGAACGAGGACGGCAAGACCGTCGCCGCCGCCGACTGCCTGGTTCCCGGTATCGGCGAGATTATCGGCGGCTCCCAGCGCGAGGAGCGCCTGGATCTGCTCGAGGCCCGCATCAAGGACCTGGGCATGAATCCCGAGCAGTACAAGTACTACCTTGACCTGCGCCGCTACGGTTCCTGCAAGCACGCCGGCTACGGTCTGGGCTTCGAGCGCTTGGTCATGTATCTGACCGGCGTGGGCAACATCCGCGACGTCCTGCCGCACCCGCGCACCGTGGGCAACGCCGACTTCTAATCGTCGGACGCTAGCTCGCGTCGCCACACGCCAACGCTCATCGCATAAGCGTCTCTCGACATCGGTCGAGAGACGCTTTTTTTCAACAGCATCCGTCAAGCTTTTGGCAAGTTTTTGGTCAGTTGAGCAGGGCTGTTGAAAACTCAACCCGCCGTTTGCCGACGACTACCGACCGCCCAGAGCGCCCTGCGCCCCTGGGAAAGCCCCGCGTCCTAGGCTCCATACCGTCGCCACCCAAAACGGAAAGGACGTGGGCACGATGACCGAAGCCGCTGTTGAAACCTACGACACCACGACGAGGGGCGCCGCCTCGATGGCAGCCTATCGCGCCGTTCGCATCCTGCAGCTCTTGAGCGAAAACACCGGCGAAGACAAGGCCATGCTTTCCGATGAGTTGATCCGGCGCCTCGCCCATCCCGACGACCCCGCCCGCATGCCCATCTCGGCGGCGCGGCGCAGCATCTACACCGCCATCTCCGCGCTTCGCCATGCCGGATACGAAATTGAGTACAAACGCGGCGTGGGCTACAAACTTCTTACCCGCCCGCTCACCGATGAAGAGATCATCCGGCTCCACGGTATGGTCATGCGCAACCGCTCCACGCCTATCGCTATCCGCAAGAGCATGGCGCAGCACTTAGTTGCCATGGCGAGCGCCGACGTTCGCGGCTACCTCGATACACCCGAACCCGCTCCAAGCGCAGGCAGCAAGGCTACCAAGGCAACACGCACGCCCATCAAGCGCATCGACACGTGCGAGCTCGTCGAGCAGGCCATCGACCACGGAACCACGGTGAGTTTTGATATTTCGAGCGTCACGACACGCGGCGAAACCGAAGCAGCACGGATGACACTCCGTCCCTTTGCCATCAGGCAGCGCGATGGCATCTCGTATCTGCTGGGAACGGTCTACGACGCCCGAGGCACCGACGATACGCTGCGCACCGTCGAGATCGCCCGTATGAGAAACGTCAGCACGCGCCTGCTCGACGGCAAGAAACTCTTCGCCGCCCTGGACGAGGACGACGCCTCCTCCGCCGCATAAGACCCTCCGCCGCCCATTCGACTACCCGTACCGCCCATCCGATTCTGTATTAAAAAACCCGCCAGGCTGTTGTAAAAATGGACATCAGCGCTACTATAGTTCCACTTGCACTTTGTCCCAGTGCAGTGTTTCCAGCCATTTTTATACTGGGGGTAATGATATGAAGGACATCACCATCAGCCGCAGGAGCCTTCTGGTCTCCGCCGGCCTGCTCGCGCTCGCCCCGCTCGCCGGATGCGGCGGCAACTCTGGTTCCGGCTCTGCTGCCGCCGGTTCCGACTACACCATCGGCGTTCTGCAGCTCACCGAGCACTCCGCGCTCGATGCCGCCAACGACGGCTTTGTCAAGGCCATCAAGAAGAGCGGCCTTAAGGTCAAGATCGACCAGAAGAACGCCCAGAACGACCAGTCCACGTGTAAGTCCATTGCCGACAAGTTTGTGGGCGACAACGTCAACCTGATTTATGCCATCGCCACGCCCGCCGCGCAGGCTGCCGCCGGCGCCACGGCCGATATCCCCATCGTGGGCTGTGCCATCACCGACTACGCCGCCTCCGGCCTGGTCCAGGACAACGACAAGCCGGGCACCAACGTCACGGGCGCTTCCGACCTCACCCCGGTCGCCGAGCAGCTCGAGATGATGCAGAAGGTCCTGCCCGACGTTAAAAAGGTCGGCCTGCTCTACTGCACCGCCGAGTCCAACTCCGACGTCCAGATCAAGGCCGCCAAGAAGGAACTCGACAAGCTGGGCCTCGAGTACACCGATTTCACCGTCTCGAGCTCCAACGAGATTCAGTCCGTCGTCGAGTCTGCCGTGGGCAAGGTCGACGCGCTGTACTCCCCCACCGACAACACCATCGCCGCGGGTGCCTCGCAGGTCGGCCAGATCTGCAAGGAGAACAAGCTCCCCTTCGTGACTGGCGAGGAGGGTATGTGCATGGCCGGCGGCCTGTTCACCCTCTCCATCAACTATGAGGACCTGGGCTACGCCGCGGGCGAGATGGCCGTTAAGATCCTGAAGGGCGAGGCCAAGCCCGAAGACATGCCAATCAAGCACCTCTCGAGCAAGGACCTGGTCGTCGTCAAGAATGACGAGATGGCCGAGGCCCTGGGCATCGACCTTTCCGCTCTGGACGCGTAATGCCATACGCGGCATGCGTCTAGAGCCCGTGCTCGCGCTTTAGCCGCGTTATTCAATATCTGAGCCACAGGGGCGGGCGCTGTAGACCGGCGTCCGCCCTGCTTGTTTCAGGTAAAACAAAACGTCTGTCCGCAGCTCTTCTATGCATTGTTACCGCTATTATGGTGAATCACGTGTCCACCCTATCCTAGGAGGTATGAAGCATGCTCATTGCATTGCAGGGCGCCGTTTCGCAGGGCGTCCTCTGGGGCATTATGGTGCTTGGCGTGTTTATCACGTTCCGCCTGCTCGACATTCCCGATATGACCTGCGACGGCAGCTTTGCCCTCGGCGGCTGCGTCTGCGCTGTGCTCATCGTCAATAACAACGTCGACCCGCTGCTCGCCGTGCTGGCCGGCATGTGCGCCGGCGCCATCGCGGGCGCCGTCACGGGCATTTTGACCACCGTCTTTGAGATTCCCGCGATCCTCGCCGGAATCCTCACCCAGATCAGCCTGTGGTCCATCAACTTGCGCATCATGGGCAAGTCCAATACGCCCATTCTTGCCAAGGGCACCGTGTTCTCGGCCGTCAGCAATATGACCGGTCTGCCGCAGTCCACCGTTGCCATCATCTTGGGCATCCTGCTCGCCGTGGCTATCGTTGCCATCCTGTATTGGTTCTTTGGCACCGAGATCGGCTCGGCGCTGCGCGCCACCGGCAACAACGAGTACATGATCCGCGCTCTGGGCGTCAACACCAACTCCACCAAGATGATCGCCCTCGTGCTCTCCAACGCCCTCATCGGCCTTTCGGGCGCGCTCATCTGCCAGAGCCAAAAGTATGCCGACATTGGTATGGGCACCGGTGCCATCGTTATCGGTCTTGCCGCCATTGTTATCGGCGAGGTGCTCGGCCGTCTGCTGCCCGGCGGCCTCACGCAGTTTAGCGTCCGTCTTGCCTCCGCCGTCTTTGGCTCCGTGGTGTACTTCCTTATCCGCGCCATCGTGCTGCAGTTGGGCATGGACGCCAACGACATGAAGCTGCTCTCCGCCGTAATTGTCGCTGTGGCCCTGTGCGTGCCCGTGGTTTGGGAGCGCTATAAGCTCCGCAGCTCCTACACGAAGGGAGATGAGGCAGATGCTTAAGCTCTCGCATGTCAAGAAGACCTTTAACAAGGGCACCGTCACCGAGAAGCGCGCGCTCACCGGCGTCGACCTCACCCTGAATGACGGCGACTTTGTAACCGTGATCGGCGGCAACGGCGCCGGCAAGTCCACGCTGCTCAACATGATCGCCGGCGTGTACCCGCTCGATTCGGGCGTTATTGAGCTCGACGGCACCGATATCTCGCGCCTGAGCGAGTCGCAGCGCGCCAAGTACCTGGGCCGCGTGTTTCAGGACCCCATGCGCGGTACCGCTGCCGACATGCAGATCGCCGAGAACCTGGCCCTCGCCAAGCGTCGCGGCCAGCGTCGCGGCCTTTCGTGGGGCGTTACCAAGGCCGAGAAGGACGAGTACGTTGAGCTGCTCAAGCGCCTGGACCTTGGTCTGGACACACGCCTCAACGCCAAGGTCGGCCTGCTCTCGGGCGGCCAGCGCCAGGCACTCACCCTGCTGATGGCCACGCTCACCAGGCCGCGCCTGCTGCTGCTCGACGAGCACACTGCGGCCCTCGACCCCAAGACGGCCTCTAAGGTGCTCAACCTGACCGAGGAGATCGTCGACGAGAACCACCTGACCACGCTCATGGTCACGCACAACATGAACGACGCCATCCGTCTGGGCAACCGTCTGATCATGATGCACGAGGGCCATGTGATCTACGACGTGGCGGGCGATGAGAAGAAGTCGCTCACCGTGGCCGACCTGCTGCAGAAATTCGAGGAGGTCTCGGGCGGCGAGCTCGCCAACGACCGCATGCTGCTAAGCTAAACCTACCAAAAAGGGACAGGTTTATTTTGGCAGGTTTTATCTGCGCAAACGTCAAAACCGCCGCTAAGGGACAAGCGCCCTTGCGGCGGTTTTCGCATATTATGTCGATAATCCGATATTCAACCAGACATTCTGGCTAAGGACTAAGGAAACTGCCATGAAAAGACCTCTTCCCCGTCTTGCTTGACCGCCGCACTCCTTACCGGCGTGCTCGCCGGCGCCCCAGCTTACGCCACCGCGACCGCCCCATCTCAAGTTATCGGCCCGTCCGATGTGATCGGACGGGCTTTTTGGTGGGTATCATGGTTGAATGATCATTAGGAGGTTTTCCCTACATGGAATTGTTTGAGCCGATTCTTCATTTCTTTGAGCAACGGTGGGTCCACAACATCATCTGGGCCGGCATCTTGGCAATAGGCACGGCAATCGCCACCAAAGTCGTTTCCAAGACGCTGCGCCACCTACTCAACCGCGACGATAACCCGCTTCCAGCATCGAGCATCTTCATCAACATCGCTCGCGCCGTCATCTGGATGATCGGCGGCAGCTTTATCCTTGACAACTGCTTTGGCATTAACGCAAACGCGCTCGTCGCCGCTCTTGGCGTCGGCGGCATCGCCATCTCCCTGGGCTTTCAGGACACGCTCTCAAACCTTATCGGCGGCATGCAGGTGACCTTTATGGGCATCATCAAGCCTGGCGACAACATCGAGGTCGGTGGTGTATCAGGCGTGGTCCAGGACATCACCTGGCGCCACACGACCATCGAAGATGCCTGCGGGCAGACTATCATCGTCCCCAACTCCAACATCTCCAAGAACACGCTCGTGCATTTGATGCCCTTTGGACGCGTGGCCGTGCCCGTTGCCGTAAAGGACACGTCTAAGTGGGCTTCCCTTGACGCGCTGGCAGACGAGCTCACGAGCGCAACCAAAACGGCCGTCTCGCCCATCTCGGGCTTTGACAAAGAGCCCTACGTGCTCTTTAGCGAAATCGGCGACTTTGGCATCAAAGGAAAGATCATCTTTATCGTCAGCGACGACAGCACCACTTTCACCGCTGCCGACGCCTGCATCCGCGCCATCGCCCCCATCATCGCCTAAACCACCACAAAGGGGACAGGCACCTTTGTGGTGGTTTTCATTCGTGGTACCATGGTTTATATAGTTGTTTAAACGACTAAGGGAGCAACATCATGGAAGAGGCCTATCGTCAAGCACGCAAGCGCGGCGAGCAGGGACGCCGTCGCGCCATCAGCCAAAGCGAGCATCCATACCTTACGGACCTCGATAGCCTGGTTGCCCAGCTCCCCTTAGGTCAGCGAGAGAATGTCGGCCTAAGGGATATTCCGCTCGAAATGGTCGTCGGCACGGTCACCAAGGGCCGTCAGTCCGCCTTTTCGTGTAACTTTATGCCCCTGCTTCCGTTTAGCACCGAGTTCGCCCGCAAGTGGTCCAACCTCTACGATATCCAGGTAACCGAGGGCTATCGCGACCCCATCATCGTCACCGAGTTCATGCATCGGTTCTATGTCCAGGAAGGCAACAAACGCGTCAGTGTCCTCAAATTCCTAGACGCCCCGACGGTTTCGGCCAAGGTCACCCGTCTCTACCCCGGCAAATGGGATTCCGTCGAAAGCCGCCTGTACGGCGAGTTCTGCGCGTTTTGGCGCGTCTGCCCCCTATACGAGATCGAGTTCTCGCGTGAGGGAAGCTACGAAACGCTCGCGAAGATGCTCGGTAAGAACCTTATCGAAAAATGGCCGCAGAAAAAGGTCGACTACCTGCGCCACACTTTCCTGCTCTTTAAGCGTGCCTACCTTCGCGCAGGCGGCGATCACCTGGACATTACGCCCGCCGACGCCATGCTCGTCTACCTCAATGTGTACAACCAGGACCGCCTGCTGGATACGCCGACGGATATCGTCGTAAACCGCCTGTGCAAGATCTGGCGCGAGCTGGTCATTGCCGGCAAAAATGACGAGGACAAGGTCGATCTTGTCGAAGCACCGAGCGTCGACGAGGAGGAGACGCCCGCCAAGTCCACCTCTGGCGTGCTCAACTTCTTTATGGGCAAGACCGTCTACTCGACGGCCAACCCCCTGCGCATCGCCTTTATCCATGAGTTCCCCTGTGCGACGTCGAGCTGGGACAGCCTGCACGACCAAGGGCGTCAGTATCTCGATGAGCACTTTGGCGGTATCGTGCGCACCGAGGCGTTCGAGGACTGTCACGATCCGGATGTGTTCTACGCCGCCGTGGAAACGGCTGTCAAACATGGAGCAAACGTCATCTTCTCGACCTCGCACCGCCTGATGGAATACACGCTCAGGGCTGCCGTTGAGTATCCCCGGGTTCGGTTCCTCAACTGCTCTATCGGCCTTCCCCATCAAAGCGTCCGCTCGTACTTTGGCAAGATGTACGAGGCCAAGTTTCTGCTGGGCGCCCTTGCGGCCAGCATGGCGGACAACCACCGCATCGGTTACCACGCGTCGGTCTTCGCCTCGGGCGCACTCAGCGAGATCAACGCCTTTGCGATTGGCGCCTCGCTGCTCGACCCGCGCGCGCAGGTCATCCTCACCTGGGGCGATGTTCCCGCCGGTGGTCTTGCCGAAGCCATGTGCCGCGAAGGCGTAAGCGTCATGACCGGCGCTGACATGTCAAAGTCGCTCGAAGACCCAACGGCCTACGGGCTTCACCGCTTGGTCGACGGCAAAGTCACCGGCATCGCCATGCCCGTATGGAACTGGGGCCGTTACTACGAGCTCATCGTTCGCAGCCTTCTTCACGGCACGTGGGACGAGACCAGCGACGACAACCAAGTGCGCGCTGTCAACTACTGGTATGGCATGAGCTCCGGCGTTATCGACATCCGTTACGCTCCGGGCCTACCCTACCAAACGCGCAAACTCGTGCAGTTGCTCCGCAACGGCATTGTTGAGGGATCCATCAACCCCTTTGGCGGCGAGCTCCATAGCCAGAACGGCGTGGTACAGATTGAAGGCTTCCCTCCGCTGCCGAGCACACAGATTGTCGAGATGAATTGGCTGGCGGACAACGTGGTAGGCACCATTCCGCAGCTCGACGATGAGCCGAAAGTCCCTGCCCTATGAAAATCCTTGCCATAGCCGATACCGAAGAACGATGCCTTTGGGAGTGCTTTCGCAAGGAACGCTTTGAGGGTGTCGACCTGATTTTGTCCGCCGGCGATCTGGACCCGGACTATCTTGAATTTTTGGTTACGGTCATCAACAAGCCGCTCATCTACGTTCGCGGCAATCACGATGACCGCTACGCGCGTCATGCACCAGGCGGATGTATCTGCGTGGAAGACAGCGTGTACACGTACCGAGGGATTCGCATTGCGGGCCTTGGCGGGTCCATGCGTTATCGCGACGGCGCCAACATGTACACCGAACGCGAGATGTCCAAGCGCATGCGTAAGCTGTCGCGTAAGGTTAGGATGGTCGGCGGGTGCGACATTCTGCTTACCCATGCACCCGCCGCCGGTATGGGTGATCTGGACGATCTACCGCATCGAGGGTTTGAGTGCTTTAACACGGCGCTTGAGTCCTGGGGAGCCGACTACATGGTGCATGGGCATGTACACCAAAGCTACGGTTGCGATTTTCAGCGCGAGCGTCAGCATGTGTGTGGAACGACGATCATCAACGCTTGCGGCTATACGCAGTTTGAGCTCGACCAGACGCACTACCCCATCCGCGGCTGGCAAGCAGCTTGGCTCAACTCACAAACCATGCGCCGCGAGCTCAAACGCCACGAAGCCATCGAGTCTTCAACAGCCAGAACACCCTGGTAACCACCATAAAGGGGACACTGTCCCCTTTATGGTGGTTTTGACGCGATAACAAGAAACCCGGTCCTGCACAAGGCAGAACCGGGTTTCTTTAGCAATGCTTGCTGTACTCAGGCAGTAACTAGCAGTTACTCAGCCAGGAAGTCACGCTGGACAGCGGGATCGACCTTGACGCCAGGGCCCATGGTGGAAGACACGGAGATGGACTTGACGTACTTGCCCTTAGCAGAAGAGGGCTTGACGCGCAGAATCTCGGTGTACAGGGCAGCGTAGTTCTCGACGAGCTGCTGCTCAGAGAAGGACTTCTTGCCCAGGGGCACGTGGCAGATGCCGTAGCGGTCGGCGCGGTACTCAACGCGGCCAGCCTTGAGCTCGGAGACCATCTTGGCGACGTCCATGGTCACGGTGCCGAGCTTGGGGTTCGGCATGAGGCCACGGGGACCAAGGATCTTACCGATGCGGCCAACCTTGGCCATCATGTTCGGCGTAGCGATAGCGGCGTCGAAGTTGATCTCGCCCTTCTGAATCTGGGCGACGAGCTCGTCGGAACCGATGATGTCGGCGCCGGCAGCCTCAGCCTCACGGGCCTTCTCGCCCTCGGCGAAGACGGCAACACGAACGGTCTTGCCGGTGCCGTGGGGCAGGGAGATGGAACCACGGATGTTCTGGTCAGCCTTACGAGTATCGATGCCCAGACGGAAGTGAGCCTCGACGGTCTCGTCGAACTTGGCGGTGTCGAGCTCCTTGATGAGCTTGGCAGCCTGAAGGGGGGTGTAGAGCGTGGCGCGGTCGATCTTCTCGGCAGCGGCGTTATAGCTCTTACCATGCTTAGCCATGTGCATTACCTCCTGTGGTTAAACGGGCGTGAGCCCTCCCACATCGTATCGTGTGCCCTATTGCACACATTTAACGGGCGCCCCGGTCGGAGCACCCGCCGTTACCATAAGAAATCGCTACTCAGCGATGGTGACGCCCATGGAACGGGCGGTACCGGCGATGATCTTCTTGGCGGCGTCAATGTCGTTGGCATTGAGGTCCGGCATCTTGATCTCGGCGATCTTGGTGAGCTGCTCCTGGGAGAGCTGACCAACCTTGTCAGCCTGGGGCTTAGCGGAACCAGACTTGAGGTTCAGCTCCTTCTTGATAAGGTGAGCCGCCGGCGGGGTCTTGGTGATGAAGGAGAAGGACTTGTCCTCGTAGACAGAGATCTCAACGGGGATGATGTCACCCTTCTTGTCCTGCGTCTCGGCGTTAAAGGCCTGGCAGAACTGCATGATGTTCACGCCAGCAGCGCCCAGGGCGGGGCCGACGGGAGGAGCAGGGTTTGCTGCACCAGCAGGAATCTGGAGCTTAATGACGTTGGCAACCTTCTTCTCAGCCATGGTCATTCCTTTCGAATCACGAGTGTGAAGTACTTGCTATATCGTAAGCACGCACGTGTTAGAAGCACTCCTGAGATGAGCAGTCACAGAAGAAGCACGCTCGCGCGAACGGACGAAAACTTAAGCGATGACAGCGACCTGGTTAAAGTCGAGCTCGACCGGCGTCTCGCGGCCAAAGATCATCAGCGTGACCTTGAGCTTGCCAGCCTCGGTGTTAACCTCGGAGACCTTGCCATCAAAGTCGGTAAGCGGGCCATCGGTGACGCGGACGGACGTACCGACCTCAATATCAACCGAGGTGCGCTTGGGCGAATCGCCCTTACCGGGACGACGAGTCATCTTGTTGTACTCGTCGCGGGAAAGCGGAGCGGGCTTGCCGTTGCCGCCTAGGAAACCGGTGACGCCAGGCGTGTTACGAACACACGTCCAAGCATCATCATCCATCTCCATGCGGACAAGGACATAACCCGGGAAAATCTTGGAATCCTTGGTCTCACGCTTGCCACCCTCTTTAATCTCGGTGACACGCTCCATAGGAATCTCGATATCAAAGATACGGTCCTGCATGCCCATAGTCTCGATTCGATGCTCGAGATCGGACTTAACACGGTTCTCGTATCCAGAGTAAGTGTGAACGACGTACCAACGCTTAGACATGGTTTAGCCCCTCAATCCAGAGAACAGAGCAAGAGCCTCGCCAAAGCCAGCATCGAGCAGAGCGATGACGACGCCGACGACGATCAGAGAAGCGCAAACGACGACCGAGTAGTTCACGAGCTCCTTCTTATCGGGCCACGTGACACGCTTCATCTCGGACTTGACCGAAGCGAAATACTTCTTGGTGCGGGCGAAGAAACCAGGCTTCTCGTTCTTCTTGGACTTCGCAGCCTTCTCGTTCTTCTTGGCAACGGCCTTCTTGGCCTCAACCTTGGAGTTGGCGGCAGCGTTGTTGGCAGGCGCCTGCTGCTGAGCCTTCTTCTTGTTCTTCTTGTTGGCCATTTGGGTTACCTCCGCGCAATGCGCTTATACATGAGTAAACCGTAAGCCCCCAATTGGGAGCTTACGGAATAATGACTGGCACGCCAGGAAGGACTCGAACCCTCAACACTCGGTTTTGGAGACCGATGCTCTACCAATTGAACTACTGGCGTATGTGACTAGAGACTAGCGAGTCTCTTTGTGCAGCGTGTGGTGACGGCACCAGGGGCAATACTTCTTGATCTCCATACGATCAGGCATGGTCGACTTGTTCTTGGTGGTCGTATAGTTGCGGCGCTTGCACTCAGTGCATGCAAGAGTAACTAGAGTACGCATGTATCCTGAACCTTTCATTTCCGCCCCGTACGGGCACGAGTTGTTACTTTATCAGCTCCACGTAAGTGCTGTCAATGAAAACCTCGAGTCAATTGGTTCTCGGTGGATCCATTCATATTTGGAACACATCAATGAAGCCATCGAGATCTAATCGACGGTGCATCCAGGACCATTGTCGATCCTCTCGACACCAGCAACGGCTCAATATCCATTGCAGAAAAGAACCCGGCACCCATATAAGTGCCGGGTTCTCTAAGTCAGCTATATCAAAGAGCTAATTTACTCAATGATCGTGGAGACGATGCCCGAACCGACGGTGTGGCCACCCTCGCGGATAGCGAAGCGCAGGCCCTCCTCCATGGCGATCGGGTGGATGAGGTCGCCCTCGATGGTGATGTGGTCACCAGGCATAGCCATCTCGGTGCCCTCGGGGAGCTTGACCGTACCGGTAACGTCGGTGGTACGGAAGTAGAACTGAGGACGATAACCATCGAAGAACGGGGTGTGACGGCCGCCCTCCTCCTTGGTCAGAACGTAGATCTCACCGGTGAACTTGGTGTGCGGGGTAACCGAACCGGGCTTGCAGAGAACCTGGCCGCGCTCGATGTCCTCGCGCTTGATGCCGCGGAGCAGCAGACCGACGTTGTCGCCAGCCTCGCAGAAGTCCATGGACTTACGGAACATCTCGATACCGGTAACGACGGTGTTCTGGGTATCCTTGATGCCGACGATCTCGACGGGCTCGTTGAGCTTGAGCTCACCGCGCTCGACACGGCCGGTAGCAACGGTACCACGGCCGGAGATGGTCATAACGTCCTCAACGGCCATCAGGAAGGGGAGGTCGTTGTTACGAGCAGGCGTCGGGATGTACTCGTCGACGGCCTTCATGAGCTCGCGGATAGCGTCCATCCACTTGGCGTCGCCCTCGAGAGCGCCCAGAGCGGAACCACGGATGACGGGAATGTCGTCGCCGGGGAAATCGTACTCGGAGAGGAGCTCACGGGTCTCCATCTCGACGAGGTCGATGAGCTCGTCATCGTCGACCATGTCGCACTTGTTCAGGAAGACGACGATGTAGGGAACGCCGACCTGACGGGCGAGCAGGATGTGCTCGCGGGTCTGAGCCATGGGGCCGTCGGTAGCGGCGATGACCAGGATAGCGCCGTCCATCTGAGCAGCACCGGAGATCATGTTCTTGACGTAGTCAGCGTGGCCCGGGCAGTCAACGTGAGCGTAGTGACGGGCAGCAGTCTCGTACTCGACGTGGGAGACGGAGATCGTAATGCCGCGCTCGCGCTCCTCGGGAGCCTTGTCGATGTTCTCGAACGCAGTGAAGTCAGCCTTGCAGCCCTCGGTCTCGGAGAGAACCTTGGTGATGGCAGCGGTCAGCGTGGTCTTGCCGTGGTCGACGTGACCAATGGTGCCGATGTTAACATGCGGCTTAGTGCGCTCAAACTTCTCTTTGGCCATAAAGCCCTCCTCTAAACAGGTCGTCCCCGGACGGGACTTTGCCTTTATACCATAGTGGCCTCTCAACATACTATTGAGAAGCCACCGTGTTACCTATGGTAGCGGTGACTGGATTCGAACCAGTGACGCCACGGGTATGAACCGTGTGCTCTAACCAACTGAGCTACACCGCCGGATGGAGCCTGCAACCAGACTTGAACTGGTGACCTCTTCGTTACCAACGAAGTGCTCTACCGACTGAGCTATACAGGCACTTGACGGGTGGGAGCTATAGGATTCGAACCTATGTAGGCAGAGCCAACGGGTTTACAGCCCGTCCCCATTAACCACTCGGGCAAACTCCCAATCGTTCAAGTATCCGCAGGTCCTTTGGTCTTTTGGACCGCCGCCCCCGCGAACGAAAAAGATAATACGATGCAACCTTGGGGGCTGTCAACGAAAACCTCTAGATACACGGTGCCGGGCGTATCTATATAGCTGTGACCTGCGGTTTTGTTGAGTTTGGATATGAAGGACGGTGGATTTGGCTACGCTTGTGACATTTCACGAGGGAACACTTTGTCACGGTGGAGTACATCTGCAGCATCGACCTTCGATACCAGCTTATTTGCACCTATATATAGGTCGAGATCGGGGCTGTCCAGACAGAAGATTGCTCTTCCCAGGCAAAATCGAGCGTGGATTTTCTTCCGTTTGAAATCGAGCGTGGATAATCTCCCACTTTGCCGTGCCATCGAATCCAAAGTGGCAGATTATCCACGCTCATTCACTAGGCGGAAGATTTTCCACGCTCGTGTGTCCGATAATCCACGCTCGATGACGATGACCAACCTCGCCCCGGCCTATGTCTCGACCTGTAACAGTAAGAGGGTTATTCGTCCCCTATCTGTTACAGATCGAGATGTTTCGCAGAAACCCCCGCTTACGTCTCATTCTGTAACAGTAAGAACGGTTTTCAGCCTCTTCGTGTTACGGATCGAGATGTTATCGGCCTTCCCTTGGCAATGTTTCGATCTGTAACTATAAGGAGGGTCTTCAGCCCACTCGTGTTACGGATCGAGACAAACCTGAAGCTTGGTTGGCGCCAAACACGCTGACTTATCGACATAAATAGAAACGGGCCCTGTCCCACAAGGAAACAGAGCCCGAAACTCTCATGGAGCCAGTGACAGGAATCGAACCTGCAACCCACTGATTACAAATCAGTTGCGCTACCGTTGCGCCACACTGGCACACTTGGCGCTTTCACGCGAAGCGAGTTAAGAATAAAGGAATTGCGGACGGGGCGCAACAGGCCGCACGGCGTTATACAAATATGCAAAATCCAGCAACAACGCGTACCAGGCCCGTTCATTTCTGTCAGTGCGCCCTCAATCTTAAAACCATTCGCCAGAACGAATAGTTTTAATTACAATTGCTATATATAAAACTATTCGTTCTGGCGAAGGGTTTCGCGATGCTTACTACCAAAGAAGCCGCCGAGCTGCTCGGCATCACTCCGCGCAGGGTGCAGGAGCTCATAAAAAACGGAGCACTTGAGGCCCGCAAGGCTTCTGGTGTATGGCTCATCGACAAAGACAGCGTCGACACGCGACTCCGCTCCGTGACCAAAACGGGGGGACGTCCCCGCCGCGGCCACGGTAAGAGCGAGATCGCGTTCACCCTCATGAATCGCACGCACGAAGTCGCTCAGCTGGTCTACAGTACATCGCGAAAAGACTTTACCCACATCGGTGCCGACATCGATTACGCCCACGCCCCTATTGGAGTATTTGGCCCTAATAGCCCCATATCGCTAGACTCCTTCCGCATCTGGTGGCGCGGCCGCGGTATCCCGCTCGCACGCATTGGGCTAGCCTCCCTGCTTGCAGAAGCCGCAGTCGATGTTCCCGATGAACTCGTCCAGCGAAATCTCGGCCTCTCCTTATCCGACCAGTATTGGATTAGGCCCCAAGGTTCCGGTCTCACCTGGGAGGATATCAACTTCTTCAATAACGCCTTTGATGACGTCTCGCTGTCCATTGCACCCTTTGCCCCAGAGGGAAAAGCGGCTGCCGCAAAGCCCGATAACACCTCGGACGGCAATCTTCAAAAGTACTGGACGTGCGAGGGCGAACGTCGAATTCTGCATAAGGCAGGAGCGCACCTGGACCAGGAACCTTATAACGAGCTGGTGGCGACCGCGCTCCACCGTCGCATCCTAAACGCCTGCGATTATGTGCCTTACTCGCTCGAGGGCACGGGCACTTCCGCCCTGAGCACATGCGATGTCTTCTTAACTGATGAAGAAGAGTATGTCCCTGCGTTCTATGTAAACCAGCACGCAAACGCAGATGAACGGCTAACCGACTACGAGCGATATGTAGCAAACTGCGAGGAGCTCGGGGTGACAGGCGTCAAGGATGCCCTTGACCGCATGATCGTATGTGACGACATCATTGCCAACTACGATCGTCATTGGCGCAACTTCGGCCTCGTGCGAAACGTAAACACGCAAGCTTGCAGACCTGCCCCCATCTTCGATTCGGGCTCATCGCTCTGGTGCAACATATCACTAGAGGAGCTTAGGGCGGGAGAGCACAGTTTTACCAGCGCACAATTTCATTCAAGCCCCGCCAAACAAATGTTGCTCGTCGAGGACATGGGCTGGTTTGACTGCGACAAACTCAAAGGCTTCGTTGACGAGGCAATCGAGATTCTTTCCAGAAACGACGCGCTCACGGCAAGGCTGCCATATCTAAAAGAGGCGCTAACGTGGCGCCTCGAAAGAATGATCGACATCGCTGAATGGAGTTAGCGAGGCAGCATTGCCCCGCCAACTTCCCTACCTCCCGCGCAGGGCCTTGAGCTTGGCCAGGGCATCGGGGCTCAGGCGACTGCCCAGAGTCATCTTGATCTGCGGAGCTTCCTCTGCCTCGTGAACGTCGTTATCGATCTGTTTGATCTCGTCCACCAGCATACGGCTCGAGATGCGCGTAACGCCCTTGCCCATGACGACGGCCTGGATTGTGCCGTCACTCGATACCACGGAGCACGCGCGGCCCTCCTCACGTGCCTCGATGCAGAGCTTCTGCACCACGGTATCGGCAGAGACGCCCGTCGGCGAAAACTCAATGCGCACGCCGCGGGCCGGCAGGTTGGGGCGCTCGCTGGAAATATTGCCCGCGCCGTCGAACACGATCACGGCCTCGTAGCGGCCCTGGGCAAAGGCGGCGACGTCGTTGATGAGGGCGGTGCGCGCCATATCGTGGACGTCGCTGGAATACGGATCGTCGGAATGGTCGTACACGAGCTTTTCGTAGCGCGGCGTGCAGTGAATCACGTTGTAACCGTCGACCACCAGCAGCTCAGGCTTGTTGGAGTGCACCGTCGAGACTGGGTCGGCGATAGCCTGTGCAAACGCATTGCCGCCCACGCCGTAGGTCGCGGCCGAGACAATCGGCTTGGCCGAGCCTTCACCAAAGCGCTTGGCCTTAGACTTGGCGCGGTTCTTCTTGGACATGCGCTACTCCTCCCCCATGAGCTCGCCGGCGTTGCGACGTAGCCACTCAAAGCATAGCGCCGTCGTTGCCTGGGCAACATTAAGGCTCTCGGTCATGCCGCGCTGGGGAAGCTTGGTCAAAAAGTCGCATTTCTCGAGCACCAGGCGCGAGATGCCGTCGCCCTCAGAGCCCATGACGAGCGCAATGCGGCCCTCGAAGGGAGCATCCCAGCAACTGCCCTCGGCATGCTCGGAGGCACCGCCCACCCAAAAGCCAGCAGCCTTAAGATCGTCAAGCGCACGAGCGATATTGGGAACCTGCGCGATGGGCAGATGCATGACGGCGCCGGCAGAAGTCTTGTAGCTGCCCACGGTCACACCGGCGGCACGCTTGTTGGCAATGATGACGCCCGCCGCGCCCACGACCTCGGCGGAGCGCACGATGGCGCCAAAGTTACCGTCGTCGGTCACGTGGTCGAGCACCACGACAAGCGCCGGACCGTCGCCCGCGCGGTCGAGAATATCGGCAACATCGGCATAGGGGAAGTTGCCTACCTCGAGTGCGATGCCCTGGTGAGCGCCATGGCTCGACAGCGCATCGAGCTGTGCACGCGGCACGTACTTAATGCGGACACCCGCGGCATTGAGGTCATCGATCAGGCGCGACAAGGCGGCATCGCGCTCCCCGCCCTCGGCGATGAGCGCGCACTTGATGGGAAAACCGGTGCGTAGCGCCTCGGCGGCAGCACGACGGCCTTCGATAAACTCGCCCTTGGGAGCCTGAACGTTGTCGCGGCCACGCTCGCGCTGCGGACGCGCTGCTTGGGTGCGCTCGCGCTGCCCCTTGGAAGCGGCAGCGCGGTCGTTACGGCGAATCGGACGCGAGCCAGAAGCAGCCTGCTTGCCTCCGCGCGGTGCACGCTTGCGATTGTCGGCCATAAAGCGACCTCCTAAATACAACTATCAAACGAAACAAAATAAACGACCGCCCATGAATATTAATTCGGGCGGTCGGTACGGGTTTTCCAAGTGCCCGAGATTGCCGTGAAAGAGGAGCGACGCGTACTTGAGTACGCGAGCGACGGTTTGAACGGCAAGGTCGGGCGCTTGGGAAACCCGAAGGGATTAGAGAGTCTTAATACGGGTGCCCGCGGCCGTATCTTCAATCGTCAACCCGAGGTCCTTTAGCTGGTCGCGGATGGCGTCGGCCAGATCCCAGTTCTTGGCGGCACGGGCCTCGGCACGGGCCTCGAGAATCTTGGCAGCGGCCTCGTCCACGTCGTCGCCCGTGTAGGCAACCAAACCGGCGGCAACGCCCAGCAGGCCCAGCGGCAACTCGACCTTGGGCTCGGGAAGCTCAACGCCAAACGTATCGAGCAGCTCGGCCAGCGTATCGGCGGCAGCCAGGACTGCGGCCTTGTCGGCAGCATCGCCCGCCTGCTCCAGGTACTGGTTGCACTCGGTCACAAAGCCAAAGACAGCACCCATGGCACCGGCGGTGTTAAAGTCGTCGTCCATGCACTCCTTAAAGGTGGCACGGGTCTCGGCGGCCTTGGCGGTAAACGCCTCGGATGCTGCCTCATCGGCATCGGCCGTCGCATGGTTCGCGGCCCAGCGCAGGTTCTCGACCGTACCGGCGATACGCGTGAGCGAGTTCTCGGCACCCTCCAGGCGCTCCCAAGAAAAGTCGAGCGGCGAGCGATAGCTCGTCTGCAGCATCAGCAGGCGCAGGGCGGCAGCGGAGTGCTGCTCGAGGACCTCGGCCAGCGTAAAGAAGTTGCCGAGCGACTTGGACATCTTCTCGCCGTCTACCAGCAGCATGCCCGTGTGCATCCAGGTGTTGGAGAAGCCCTGGTGCCAGGCGCAGGTGGCCTGAGCGCACTCGTTCTCGTGATGCGGGAAGGCAAGGTCGGAGCCGCCGCCGTGGATGTCGATCGGAGTGCCCAGGTAGCGATGCACCATGGCGGCGCACTCGGTGTGCCAACCGGGACGGCCCTCGCCCCAGGGGCTCGGCCAGCTGGGCTCGCCGGGCTTGGCGGCCTTCCACAGGGCAAAGTCGAGCGGGTCGTTCTTGTCCTCGTTCTCCTCAATGCGTGCGCCAACCATAAGGTCGTCGATGTTGCGGCCCGAGACCTGACCATAGTTGGGATCGCTGCGCACGGCAAAGTACACATCGCCGTTATCGGCTGCGTAAGCGTGGCCCTGCTCGATAAGCGTCTTGATCATGGCGATCATGGGGCCGATCTCCTTGGTGGCGCGGGGGCGCACATCGGGATCGAGCACGTTGGCGGCGCGCATGACGCCGATGAACTTGTCGGAGAACTCCGTCGCGACCTCGGCGGCCGTACGGCCCTGCTCGTTGGCGCGCTTGATGATCTTGTCGTCGACATCGGTGAGGTTCTGGGCGAACGTGACCTCGTAGCCGCTCGCGATGAGCCAGCGGCGAATCACGTCAAAGCTGATGAACGTGCGGGCGTTGCCGATGTGGATGTTGTCGTAGACCGTGGGGCCGCACACGTACATGCGGACCTTGCCGGACTCGATGGGCTGGAACTCTTCCTTTTTATGGGTAGCGCTGTTGTAGATACGCATTCGTTACTCCTTAACGGTTTTCTGTAGCAGGCAGACGGCCCAGGCGCCGATTCCCTCGCCCTGGCCTTCCCAACCGAGCTTTTCGGTCGTAGTGGCGGCGACGCCCACGTTTTCGACGTCAACGCCCAGGGCATGGGCAAGGTTGGCGCGTATGGCATCGCGGTGCGGGGTGATCTTGGGTTGCTGGCAGGCAATGGTGCAATCGGCATCGACAAACTCGAAGCCCAGCTCGCGCGCATAGTCCATCACGCGAGCGAGCAGCACCATCGAATCGGCACCCTCATAGGCAGGGTCGGTATCGGGGAATAGCTTGCCGATGTCTCCCCCGCGGCAGGCGCCCAGAATAGCGTCGGCCAAGGCGTGCGCGAGCACATCGGCATCCGAGTGGCCCAGCAGGCCGCGCTCGTAGGGAATGTCGACACCGCCGATGATACATCGACGCCCCTCCACCAGACGGTGGACGTCGTAGCCATGGCCAATGCGCAGGTTACTGAACATGGGGAAGGTCCTCTCCCTCGGCCATGCGGCCAAGCAGAATCGCGGTTACGGGACGCAGGTCCTCGGGCACCGTCACCTTAAGGTTATCGCGCGGGCTCTGGACACAGCGGACGCGCCCGCCCATGCGCTCGACCAGCGATGAATCGTCAGTACCGATAAAGCCCTCGGCAATCGCCGCGGCATGGGCGCGCTTCATAGCATCGACGCTAAAGATCTGCGGCGTCTGCGCGGCCCAGTACAGCTCGCGCGGCGGCGTCTCGACGATGTTGTCGCCATCGACGATCTTGAGCGTGTCGATCGCGGGCTGACCGCACACGACACCGTCGAGGGCGCGGTCGCCCACAAGCACGTCGATCGCGTGGTCGATGGCCTCGGTCGTAATGAGCGGACGAGCACCATCGTGAATGGCAACGTATTCAAAGCCCGCCGGAACCGCATGCACGCCGGCACGGGTGGAATCCTGGCGGGTATCGCCGGCATCGGCAAAGCTGATGGGCGTGTCATAGTCAAACGGGTCGATGGCAAGGCGGCGCATCTCGGCACGGCGCTCGGCAGGGCAAACCACGACGATGTGGCCGACCTTGTCGCTACGATCGAACGCACGGATGGACCAGCTCATGAGCGGACGGCCCGCCACGTTAACGAGCTGCTTGCCGCCGGGATTTCCAAAGCGCTGGCCGCTGCCACCGGCAACGACCACGGCGCATACGGGCGCCATTATGCGTTCCCCTGTTTGGTGCCCTTCATGCGGTACAGGGAGTCCGCAAGAATGGCAGGGTTGTTGACGCCAAAGTCGCCCAGGCGCTCCGGATCCTCGCTGATGTCGTCCATGAGCTCCTGCAGCGAGCCATACTCGTCGACGATTTTCTCGGCCACGCCGTCGCGCACAACGGACACGCGCGAAAGCGTACGTAGGCCCAGCGGCGTCATGACGGAGTCCTCGTCCAGGTCGTCGTAACCCAGAACCGCAGCCACATGCTGTGGGTCGGACAGGTCCTTAGGTGTCATGCGAGCGAGCTCGGCGCGGATCTTCTCGGCGTTGGCCTCGGAGGAATCGCTTGCGTAGTCGCGGATCATCAAGTCGTATTCGGTATCCATGCTGGAGCCCGCGAGCTGCTCGAGCTGCATCTGCACGAGCTTGCCCTGGTTACCCAGCTTGACGATGCAATCCTTAAGCTCGGTCTTTGCCTGTTGCATGATCTCGAAACTCGAGAAGATGCCGGTGATGTCGGCGAGCGTAACGTAGTCGTCGAGCTCAAGGGCCGTCAGGCGCAGCAAGGAGCGGTCGAGCGACTGACGGGTGGTCTGGAGCGTGGCGACGAGCTGGTTGACCGAGCTCATGATGGTGGTGACGGGCTGGATCTCGTAGCTCTTGCCGTGAACGTACACGTTAACGACGGCGCGACGGGCCGAGACCGAGATCACGATGGCATCGGTGAGCACCGACATGCGAGCGGCAGTACGGTGACGCATGCCCGTCTCACTCGTGGCAAGCGAGGGATCGGGATTGAGGTGGAAGTTGGCGCGCAGGATCTGGGTGAGGTCGCCGTCGATGACGATGGCACCGTCCATCTTGGAGAGCTCGAACAGACGGTTCGAGGTGAACGAAATGTTGAGCGGGAAGCCGTCGTTACCGGCAGCGAGCACGTTTTCGGTGTCACCGACGCAGATAAGGGCACCCAGGTGCCCGGCGATGATCATGTCGAGGGCGGTGCGGATCGGCTGACCAGGTGCCGTCAGGCGAATAGCCTGTTCCATACGCTTTTGCAGCTCGTTCTTATCCAAGGCATCGCTCCCATCGTATACGCTCCATAAACGCTAAATAGTTTCTCACGGTTTGTCCCTGCGGCGCTTGCGAAATACGATGCTTACAGAATGAGCGAACACCGCTTAGGTAGCTCATTTGGGACGGGGTTCTTTTGACTGCTCGTGTGGTAGCATCGGGTCTCATATAAATGAGGGAGTAGTCGCGTAATCGGGCTCGCCCGCAGAGAGGGAGCCAGACTATGGGACTCGCAGAGCTTGTGTTGCTCGCTATCGGCCTTTCTATGGACGCTTTTGCCGTATCCATCTGCAAGGGCCTTGACATGAAAAAGATCAACCTTAAAGTCGCCGTGGTGCTCGGCCTGTTCTTTGGCGGCTTTCAGGCCGGCATGCCCGTAATCGGATGGGCGCTCGGCAGTCAATTCATGGGCATCATCGGACCCATCGACCATTGGATCGCCTTTATCCTTTTGGCCTTTATCGGCGGCAAAATGCTGTGGGAAGCCTTTTCCGAAGACGAAGATGAGAACGAAGGCGACGACAAGGATGCCGAAAAGATTGACCTGGTAGAATACCTGATCCTCGCCATCGCCACCTCAATCGACGCCCTAGCCGTAGGCATCTCGTTTGCGGCGCTCTCGGTTGACATCGTTCCCGCCGTATCGCTTATCGGCGTCACAACGTTTATCTTCTCCGTCGCCGGCGTAGCGATCGGCCACACCTTTGGCGCGCGCTACGAAAAACCCGCCACCATCGTGGGTGGCGTCGTGCTCATCCTCATCGGGCTTAAGATCTTGCTTGAGCATCTGGGGATTTTGGCGCTGTAACGCCAAGCACAATCGCTCAAAACTCAACGCCAGCACAAGGCCTTATGCAGAGTTTTGCATGAGGCCTTTTCGTGCAGACTTTTGCATGTCATACTAATATGCAAAAGTCTGCACGTTAGGAGATCGCCGTGGACACCCTTCCCATCACCACACCGCGCCAAGCTGGCATCTACGTGCGCCAGGCACGCGAGGCTCAGGGTCTCACCCGTGCCGCCCTCGCTAAAACGGCCAGTGTTTCGGAGCGCCTGCTCGCATCGCTCGAGCTAGGAGACGCCACCGGCATTCGACTCGACAAGCTGCTGACGATTTTCAATGCTCTTGGACTGGCACTCGCCGCTCAAGGGGATATCGGCGAAGCGAAAAACGAGCGACCAGTCGACGCCCCGCATGCCAATCCGCTGCCTCGCAGCACCCCCAGGTGCCATCACGCTCAACGTTTTCACCATCGCAACCGTCGTAGTACCCCCATTCCGGCTCTTGCAGATGCCCCCTTTACATCCGCACTCTACGACGAGGTCTTCGCCGATTTCGCCATGTCCAATCTCGGAGTCTCGAGTGCCGCAAACGTATCTAACCAAACCAAGCCCGAAGGGAAATAGCCAATGGCCAGAACATCACTTCGGACCATTATTTGCGGCGTACCTGCGGGAACGCTCACGCAAGATGAGAACGGTCTTATCAGCTTTACCTACGATCATGACTATGACGGGCCAGCCCTATCGACCAACATACCCGTATCGAATCGCACATACGGACAACAGGTCATGAATCCGTACCTGTTTGGCCTTCTACCCGACAGCGAGGACCAGCGAAAAGCGATTGCCGCCGAATTCGACGTTAGGCCCAACAATCCCGTTGCGTTGCTCAGCCATATCGGACTCGACTGTCCGGGCGGAGTGCAGTTTTGTGCCGAAGAAGATGCCGATGCCGTCCTGCATCGCGCTGGCGAATACCGCCCTATAGACGACCACGAAATTGCTCTCCGTCTCAAGTCGATCAGAGATGACCGCGATGCATCGTGGATGGGCCTAGATGAAAGTTGGTCGCTTGGAGGCAACCAGGGCAAATTCGCGCTCGCGTTCACAAACGGCCGCTGGTGCGAATGCATAGGCTCCTCGCCCACAACGCATATTTTCAAAAATGGCGTTATCGGATTTAAACTCGAGGCTCTCAATGAGTTTGTCTGCATGAAAAGCGCCCAGCGCGCCGGTATCGCAACGGCAAACGTCAAATATCGTATGTTTGAGGACGAACCTGCCCTCATTGTTGAGCGCTATGACCGCGTGAAAGTCGAAGACGGAACGATCAGGCGCCTACATCAAGAAGACCTCTGTCAGGCACTTGGGGTGATGCCCTCCCAAAAGTACACGGCAGACGGCGGCCCGACCACCCGCGACATTCAAGAGCTCCTCGTAAATACGAGCCACCATCAACTTAACCTATATCTGTTTACGCAGATACTGTTCTTCAACGCCATTATCGGCGCACCGGATGCGCATGCGAAAAACTATTCCCTGCTCCTTGGAAACGACGGCGCAGCCATGATGGCTCGAATGTACGATGTCGCGTCGGGTTTGGCGTATGAGCGCATGCGACGTCGGGCACGCCTGGCCATGAGCGTTGGCGGCGAAAATCGTGTGGGGCGCATCGGTCCAGGCGCTATCCGCCGATACCACGGTATGGGCAACCCCGCGCTGGAGGCGGCGCTCACCGATGCCGGGCTATCCGAGAAGTTTTGCTTTGCGACCATGATGGACCTCGCCTACGAGGTACCCATTTGCATGGAAGAGGTCATGGACGAATACGCCGACCTGCCCGGCATGGCGGACCTGCGCGAGCATATGCTCGGCCCCGTCCGCGAAAACTGCCAGCGCACCCTCAACCTCATCAGGGCGGATATGGGCTAGACGCCAATCAATTTCCCATTTCTTAAAAGAAGAGAGGGGGCACCCATCGCAAAAGCTCGGGTGCCCCCTCTCATAATGTCATCTGCAATCCGCTAGCACGTGGCTCGGACTGCTGCTAGCGCAACCTTTACGCAGCGAGGCGCTTGAGGACGTCGATGAGCAGCTCGTAGAAGCGCTCAGCAGAAGCGAGCTCCATGCTCTCGTCCGGGGTGTGGACATCGGAGAGCGTCGGGCCCACGGCGATGGCGTCCAGACCGTGCAGGGCCTCGGCGAACAGGCCGCACTCAAGGCCGGCATGGATGGACTCGATGCGCAGCTCGGAGCCAAAGAGCTCGCGATAGCTCTCGACAAAGATGTCGCGGACCGGCGAATGCTCGGCATAGCTCCAGCCGGGATACTCGAACTCAAACTTGGCGTCGAAGCCCAAGACATCGGCCAGCGTCTGCAGGCGGTCCTTGAACTCGTTCTGCAGCGAGGTGATCGAGGAGCGCGGGGACAGCATAATCTTGACCTGGTCGTCAGAGGTGGTAACCACGCCGATGTTGGAGGAAACCTCGACGGAGCCGTCGGTGGCGACGTTGCGGCGAATCACGCCGTTAGGGGCAAGACGCAGGGCGCGGATGAGGGCAAGCGCGGACTTCTGGTCCATGGCCTCGACCTCGGCGTCGTCGGCAATCTCGACGGTGCAGGTAAAGCCGGGGTCGAAGACCTCGAGCTCGGCGGTGACGTCGGCGATGATGCCCTTTGCGATCTGGGCCGCGGCCTCGGCGGCAGCGTGGTCGGCGTAAACCAGCTCGGCCTTGCACTCACGGTTGATGGCGTTGTCCTTAGTGCCGCCGTTAAAGCTGACGATGGCGGGCTCGCCGGCGACCATCAGGCGGTCGATGATGCGGGCCATGATGAGGTTGCCGTTGCCGCGCTCCAGGTGGATGTCGGCGCCGGAGTGACCACCCAGCAGGCCGGAGATCTCGAGCGTAAGGGTGCTGCCAGTCTTGTGCTCGCGCACGATCGGGCAGGTGTAGGTAACGACGACACCGCCGGCGCAGCTGACGGTGGCCACGCCCTCCTCCTCGGAATCGAGGTTGATCATGGTGCGGGCGCTAATCTGGGACTTGTCGAGCGTCTCGGCGCCAACCAGGCCAGTCTCCTCGTCGGTGGTGAACACGCACTCGAGGGCCGGATGAGCAATCGAATCGTCGTTGAGCACGGTGAGCATCAGAGCGACGGCGATACCGTTGTCGGCGCCCAGCGTGGTGCCGTTAGCGGTGAGGACGCCGTCCTTGACGACCAGGTCGATACCGTCGGTCGCAAAGTCGTGCTCAACGGAACCCAACTTGTCGCAAACCATATCGATGTGGCCCTGCAGCATCACGGTCGGGGCATTCTCGGCGCCGGCAGATGCGGGCTTGCGAATGATGACGTTGTAGACCTCGTCCTGATACACGTCGAGGCCGCGCTCCTTGGCAAACGCAACCAGGAAATCGCTGATGCCCTTCTCGTTGCCAGACCCACGGGGGATCGCGCTGATCTCCTCAAAGAAATGGAACAGCTGGGCGGGCTCGTAGCCGGTAATCTTGTAGTCCATGGTGCCTCCTTGGCGCAACTGGTTAGACAGTAAGACATGCGACTTGTATATTCCCAGACTTTGCGTGCATAAACCAGTCGAAAACGCCGAGCGCTCTCGCATCATCGGCTAACGGTGAGGAAACGTCACTTTATCAAGATAAAGCAGCTTAGACGGGCCGCGCCGAAGGGACGTTGGACCCTTCAACCAGCCTCAACGCCTGTTGAACGTTAATGCATACACCATTGGTATGTTTAATAAGATTCTTGTCCTCCGTCACGACGTAATCGGCATCAATGCGATTGGCGACGCCCAGCATCAGGTCGTCCTCGAAGTCGTTGTGATGATACTTGAACACAAAGGAGTCGAAGACCTCGTCTGCACCGACCGAGGCAATAATCGACTTTTGCCGAATCAGGCGAATACACGCCCACGCTGTCTCGTCGGCACCGGCGATGGCTTCGGGAGTGAGAGCCCCCTCACGGCGGGCGTCGGCCTTCATCGTCCTCCCCAGAATGTAATAGACGTCTTTGACAGACAGGGAGGACGAGAAGAGGACGATATCCTCCGCTTCCGCCGCGCGAGAAAGGAGCTCGACTATCGGCCTGGTCGCATTCGTACGAGCGAGAAAGTAATCTAGCCAGACGTTCGTGTCGATCAACAGCTTGAGCACACGTTTCGTTCCGACGCCGCTCATAATTCGATCCAATCGCTGAATCTCTCGCCCATCATTTGATCGTATAACTCGTCGTAATCAAAGGCTTCATCGGGGCTCGGCCTCTGAATCGAGAACCGCTCATAAAAATTCGAAATTAACGCAGCCCCTTCCGAGACGCGGGACGAACTCGCCTTCGATCGTATGTCGTCAGGCAGGACTTCGTCATCATTCTTTTTTGCGACGGGCATATGACCGTTCTCGGTCAAGTACTGCCACAGCTCCCTCACAGCTTGCGACGGCGTCATGCCAATATGAGTCAGTACGGCGTCTCCTGCCTCTTTGAGCTGGCGATCTATACGCACGTTCATCTGAACTGGCCGCGTGTCGAGTATTGATGTAGGCATATCAACTCCTTTGCTATACTGAATCTTGATTTCAGTATAGCACAGCAGATTGAAGCACATTTCAATAGAAACGGGGGCGCCTCCTTATCGGAAACGCCCCCGTTATACAAGGTATGTTTAATCCCTACAGCGCACCAGAGCCGGCTTGCATCATGCCGCCGGGGCCCGAGGTCACGCCGCCGCTCACGGGCGCGGCGTTGCCGGTGTGCGGTGCCGCCGGGGCGGTATCGCCACCGAGCGTGCCCGCCGGACGCGGTGCCGGGATCTCGCCCGTGCCGTGGCTAAAGACAAACTTGCCATCGGCCACGTCGCACAGGACGGTATCGCCCTCGCCCCACTCGCCGGCCAGAAGCTCCTCGGACAGCGGGTCCTCGATGAGCTTTTGGATGGCACGGCGCAGCGGACGCGCACCGTTGGTGAGGTCGGTGCCCTCGGCCACGATCTTGTCATAGGCCGCGTCGGTGAGCTTGATGTTCATGCCGTTGGCAATCAAACGCTGACGCAGGTCGTCCACCAGCAGGTGCGCGATCTTGGTGAGATTCTCGCCCGAGAGCTTCTGGAACACCACAATGTCATCGATACGGTTGAGCAGCTCGGGGCGGAACAGACGCTTGAGCTCACCCATCGCGCGACCACGGATCTCACTCGACGTGAGACCCTGCTCGCCGGTGGTGCCAAAGCCAACGCTCGCATCCTGCGCAATCTCGCGGGCGCCCACGTTGGACGTCATGATGATCACGGTGTTGCGGAAGTCGACCGTCTTGCCCTGGCTATCGGTCAGGCGGCCCTCCTCCAGCACCTGCAGCAAGATGTTGAAGATATCGGGGTGCGCCTTCTCGATCTCGTCGAACAGCACGACCGAGTACGGGTGACGACGAACGGCCTTGGTGAGCTGGCCGCCCTCGTCGTGACCGACGTAACCCGGAGGGCTACCGATGAGCTTGGAGACCTCGAACTCGCTACCGAACTCGGACATGTCGAAGCTGATGAGTGCATCCTTGCTGCCAAAGAGGTACTCGGCGAGCGTCTTGGCGAGCTCGGTCTTGCCCGTGCCGGTGGGACCCAGGAAGATAAAGCTGCCGCCGGGGCGACGCGGGTCCTTGAGCGGCGAACGGCTGCGGCGCACGGCCTTGGCAACTGCCTCGACAGCCTCATCCTGACCGATGATGCGCGTCTTGAGCACGCTTTCGGCTTGCAGCAGGCGACGGCTCTCGCTCTCGGTAAGCGAGGACACCGGCACGCCCGAAGTCACGGACACGATATCGGCGATCTGACTCACATCGATGGTGAGCGGGCTGGCGTCGAGCTCGGCGGTCCAGGCGGCCTTGGCCTCGGCGAGTTCAATCTCGGCGGCCTTCTGCTGCTCGGTGATCTCGGCGGCCTTGTTCATGTCGTCGCTCTCGGTGGCCTCCTGCGCGGCGGCCTTAAGCTCCTCCACGCGATGCTCGGCCTCACGCACCGGCTCGGGCGCGCGATTCGCGGCGATGCGAGCGCGGGCACCGGCCTCGTCGATGAGGTCGATGGCCTTATCGGGCAGGAAGCGATCCTGGATGTAGCGGTTGGAAAGGTTCGCGGCAGCCTCGATAGCGCCCTGCGTGTAGCGCACATGGTGGTGCTCCTCGTAGCGCGGCTTGAGCGCGGTCAGGATCTTGACCGTGTCCTCGACGCTCGGCTCCTCGACATCGATGGTCTGGAAACGACGCTCAAAGGCCGGGTCCTTGGTGAGGTACTTGCGGAATTCCTCGGCCGTGGTGGCACCGATAATCTGAAAGGCACCGCGCGCGAGCACGGGTTTGAGCATGGAGCTCGCGTCGATGGAGCCCTCGGCAGAACCGGCACCGATGATGGTGTGCATCTCGTCGATAAACAGGATGACGTCGTCGGCTTCGGTGGCCTCCTGGATCACGTTCTTGAGGCGCTCCTCAAACTCGCCGCGATACTTGGCACCCGCCACGAGGCCCGGCAGGTCGAGCGTCCAGATATTCTGGTTCATGAGGTTCTCGGGCACGTTGCCGGCTGCAATCTGCTGAGCCAGGCCCTCGACGATGGCCGTCTTGCCCACGCCGGGGTCGCCCAGAATGAGCGGGTTGTTCTTGGTGCGGCGCGAAAGAATTTCCATCATACGCTGGACTTCCTTTTCGCGACCAATTACAGGGTCGAGCTCGCCGTCGCGCGCCTTCTGCGTGAGGTTGGTCGCGAACTGCTTAAGCGTATCGGTGCCACTCCCCTTTTGCTGAGAGGCATCCGAGCCGCTAAAGAACGGCAGGCCCGCACCGGGACGACCAGCACCGGCGCCGGCGAGCGGACGCTTCTTGTCCTGGTCCTTGGCGGTGAGTTTCTCGATAGCCTTTTTGATAGAGGCGGACGACACACCCAGGCGCATGAGGATATCCATGGCCATGCCGTTGCCCTCTTCGACGATGCCGATCAGCAAGTGCTCGGTCGACACGTAGGTCTGGTTATTCTCACGCGCCACGCGGAATGAACGCTCCATAACGCTAATGACGAGCGGCGTAAAGGCGAGCTTAGCCGCCTCGGTCTCCTCACTGGGCTCGGGAACCGTGGTCTGGACCTCCTTGAGGGTGTCCATGATGTCGTCGTAGGAGATATCAAGCGAGCGCAGTGCCTCGGCGGCAATGCCCTCATCCTCCTTGGCAAGCGCGAGCAGCAGGTGTTCGGTGCCCACCTTATTTGAATGAAGATCGAGCGCCTCCTGCTTGGCCATGGACATGACCTTACGCGCGCGATCGGTAAAACGGTCTAACATGCTAGTTCCTCTTAGACGAGCTAGTTTTTTTCAAACGCAAAGCGCCGCCCCGCGGCAGCGCTTTGGTCTCTTTACCCATATGGAGTATATGTTAACCGTTGGGACCTTTCCTGCCCGTAGCCGCGCGACAACGTCTACAAAAAAGGAATCGCTCCGGTCCGTTTGGCGGTTTGGTTTTGAGCTGCTGTCTAGCAGGCGGGCTCAGCGTCCATGCCCTCGGAAATGTTGGCAACCTCCTCGGCAGTGGGAGCGCCCGGCATGTGCACGAGTTCCATGTGCGGCTCGGCAAAGACCGTGCCCATGGGGAAGGCGCGGCGGAAGACAAAGCGAGCAATCGGACCGGCCACTAGCAGGTTCCAGGGCAGGGCCATGATAAAGTTGCGCGGGATGTTGATGAGCCACATCGTCGGCAGCATCTGCAGGTTTGCAAGCGGGCCGCCGGGCATATGGAACAGGCCTTCGCACGCGCCGTAGAGCGACATGATGATGACCATGGGAACGACCATGCAGGAGCTGACGGCGAGCGTCATAGCGAGCGGCGAGCTCTTGCCCGGAGTAACCAGGAACTTGAAGGCGAAGCCTTTGGCCAGCGGGCTGGCAACAAACCAGTCGCAGCACATGGCAAAGACGTAGGCAACGGGGAAGCCGAGCCATGCAGCGGCAACAACCTCGCCGTTGATGGCCCCATGCTGCAGGGCAACGTTGTAGATGCTCATCCAGAGCACCATGCAAAAGCACATGATAAAGGTGAACAGCAGGCTCTCTCGTTTGTTGATAGGCATGAAGGGCAGATTCCTTTCCGTGTTACGTCGCGGCGGCGCCAACAAAAACGGGCGGGCGAGATGGAGTTACTGGGACTTCATCTCGCCCGCCCGTGGTACGTGCGTCTGCGACTACTTATGTGGTGGAACCAGCCTAGCACGAAACGCATGCGCTTCGTAAGCGTTGAGTTTATGAAGATGCAGGGCACCGATAATCCCCCGACCCCATAAGTTGCGGTGGAATACGGACTGTTTTGACCCGTTAAGCAGCAATTCAGTCCCTATTTCACCGCAACTCATTTGGTGCAAAGTAACCTGCCCCCCTTGTACCAATTAGCTGGTGTGGCGCCAGCGAGGGTCGGTGAGCGTACGCGCCACGCCCAAGCCAACGGGCAGAAACGCTACGATGAGCACTGCGCGCACAAACCAGCCGAGCATATTGACCGTGTCGAAGGTGCACATGTAATACATAGAGCGATAGAGATACAAGCCCGGCACCATAATGACAATCGAAGGCACCGTGAGGGCGATGCGCGGGTAGGTGAGCTTGACTTCAGCCAAGCTTGCGAGCAGCCCCGATACCAGCGCGCCGATAAACGCTGCTGCCTCGGGAGGCATTCCCGTGCTGAGGCCCAGGAAGGGAATCATCGTCGGCGCATCGACAAGGGTCAGACGCAGGGTATTGGACACGGCGCCGATCAACCCAGCTGCCGCGGCCATCTTTACCGGGCTGTTGAACATCACCGAGAAGCCGAATACGCCAACGAAGCTCATCACCACGCGCAGGAGCGTAAGAGCAAGCGGCGAAAGGCCGAGCGGCGCAAAGTCGTCCGGCGCCAGGCCAACACACTCGGCAACCATCCAACCTACGAGCGTCGCCATCACAATAATCGATACGGCATATGACAGACGTTCGATACCGCTTCGCATGTCGAGCTTAGCGATGTCGAGGCCTGCCGTAATGAGCGGAAAGCCGGGAATCACAAAGAGCATGGCGCCGATATAGCCTTCTTGGTGCGACATTGCCCCCGGTATGACCTGGCCAAGGCCGAGCAATGCCAGCAGATACGAAACGCAAGCGAGCGCAACGCCGGTCGTCAGCGCGCTGAACTGACCAAGGCCTTGCTTGAGAATATGGGAGCGGGCAAAGTTGCCGACACCCGCGCCCACGAACGCGCAGGCCATCTCGATAGGGCCGCCGCCGAGCAAAAAAACGAAGGCGCCACAGGCGCAGGCCGCCGCAAGGCCCTGTTGCCAAGGCACGTAATCAGGTTTTGAGCTCTCAACGGTCTTGAGCATCTCGTGATACTCATGCACCGTAAAACGGCGACCATATGTCTCGATTTCCTTTAGGAAGCTCTCCATCATCCAAATGCGATGGGTATTGACGCCCGTTGTGGGCAAGCTGACAACCTCATTAAAGCAGTGACCATCTTCGATGCAAGTACACTCAAACGACAGGAGACTTAAGTCAACGTGGATGGTCACACCGAGTACGGCGGCGACGCGATTCATGGTATCGCGAACACGCCAGGCACCCGTTCCGCTCGCGAGCATAAGCATACCGGTGCGGCAGATGATGGATGATTTATCGGTGAGCGGCGCATCGACGGCAAGTTCATCGCCTGCCGTCACGATCTGGTGCCAGTCAGTTTTCATATGGAGCGCGCCGGCACGAACGCCGTGGTGCATGGGGGCTCTCGAAAGCAGCGAGTTAAGGCGCGAAGACTGTGGGAACTCCGTTGATTCGTCCTCAACCTCATCAGTCTCTCCATCGACCAGATCAAAGGAATCAAGCGGCGCTGGCTCGCGACGGTCGATCAGCTCCTCGTCCTCATCATCAAAGTAGTTGAACTGATCGAGCATGTCCTCTTCGATTGCGCGCTCGCTCGCATCGTCCATCCCGGTGCTCCCTTCCTATCGACTAACCCCCATCCTAGACAGCGACGGCTAAAGGAAACATAAAAGAGACGGCTGTCATGCGAGCCATGTGCGCAATAGCCATTGGGTAGTCATTGGGGACGTTCTTGAATGACTAGTCGTTTAAGAACGTCCCCAACGACTAGTCGTTTAAGAACGTCCCCAATGACTACTCCGACAACGCCGATGTTTCGGCAACGCCAGCGAGCGCCGTCCAGAGCGAACAAGTTGGCATGAAAAAGGCAAGGCATAGACCTCCTGGTCATGCCTTGCCTTTTGAATGACAAATTGTCGCTCTGGGCGGCGCGCAGCGTCGACCGGTCCGCCGTTCGGTAGAACGGCGGAACCTGAGGGCGCAGCGTCGAGCCGTTACGCGGTTCGTAGAACCGCGTAACTAATTAGTACATCTTTGCGCCGGCAGGGATGGAAGCGTCGAGCTGAATCAGGTTGAGGCGCTCCTCGCCCTCCTCCTCGTGGACAGCGCTGATCAGCATGCCGCAGCTGGGAATACCCATCATCTTGCGCGGAGGCAGGTTGGTGATGGCGAGCAAGGTCTTGCCGACCAGGTCCTCGGGCTCGTAATAAGCGTGAATACCGGAGAGGATAGTGCGGTCGGTACCGGTACCGTCGTCGAGCGTAAAGTTCAGCAGCTTCTTGGACTTCTTGACGGCCTCGCATGCCTTGACCTTCACAGCGCGGAAATCGCTCTTGGAGAAGGTATCAAAGTCGACGAACTCCTCA